>DNZB01000397.1:3856-4071 GCA_003506635.1 Parvularcula sp. | reverse complement strand
GAAGCAGCGCGGGAAGCGGCATGACGCTCCCTGCATTCTTCCAAGAGAATTTGTGGTTTCCGCGTCCGAGGCTTGGCGCCTGAACCCTTCGCCTCGCCCTAGCGGGGAGGCCAAATCCGCGCAGCGGTTTTGGGTGGGGGTAGGCCCCCGCAACCGAGAGCGGTTCTTGTTCGAAGTGATCGCCCCCGCCCGAAAGTCGCGAAGGGCGACTTTCG
>DNZB01000397.1:3258-3578 GCA_003506635.1 Parvularcula sp. | reverse complement strand
CCCCGCAAGGGGGAGGCAAAGAAAGGCCCGCGGCTGAAAGCTTTCAGCAGAGGCGAGCGCAACAGGGCGGGCCGCGTTGCGTCGCCGGGTCGGATCGCTATATAGACCCCGACCCGCGCGAGGGGCCCTTCGGGCCGCGGCGCAATTCCCCCCGTCGCCTTCCGACAGGAGACGCCTGAACCCATGCTGATTTCGCCCGCCTTTGCGCAGGACGCCGGCGCCGCCGTCGCCGCGCCGAACCCGCTCATCCAGTTCGCGCCGTTCGTTCTCGTATTCATCTTCTTCTACTTCCTCATCATCCGCCCGCAGGCGGCGGCGCG
>DNZB01000397.1:2157-2882 GCA_003506635.1 Parvularcula sp. | reverse complement strand
AAGGTGGTGAAGTCGACGCTCGTCGATATCCGCAACAAGCCCGCTCCCGCCGCCAACGATCAATAGAAAGGGGCGGAGCGGGCGCGCGGTCGCCCTGCCGCCGGCGTTCTCATGCTGCAATACAAGCTCTGGCAAAGAGTTCTGATCGCCGGCGCCGTCGTCGCCGCCGCGATCTTCGCGCTGCCGAATTTCTTCACCAAGGAACAGGTTGCAGGCTGGCCCGGTTTCGCGCCGAAGAGCCGGATTGCGCTCGGCCTCGATTTGCAGGGCGGTTCTTATCTTCTTCTCGGGGTCGACACGGAAAAGGTGATCGACGACCGCCTTACGGGGCTGCGGCAGGAGATCCAGCGCCAGATGCGCCCGCAAGGCGCGCGTGAACGCATCGCGCTTGAGGCTTTGCCGACGCTCGACGCCGCCAATGACATGGTTTCGCTGCGCGTGCGCGACGAGGCGCAAGCCGAAGACGCGGCCAAGCGCGTTCGCGACGTGACGCGCGGCAATACGCTGATCGGCGCGGGCGTTCGTCCCTATGACGTGACGGTGACGGGCGCGCGCATTGACGTCGTCATGCACCCGGAGGCCAAGCGCGCCTACGGCCAGGAAGCGCTCGCCGATTCGATCGAGGTCGTGCGCCGGCGGATCGACCCCGCCGGCAACAAGGAAGTGCTGATCCAGGCGCAAGGCGAAGACCGCATCGTCGTGCAAGCGCCGGGTGATAACGACCC
>DNZB01000397.1:0-1817 GCA_003506635.1 Parvularcula sp. | reverse complement strand
TCCGTCCGATGCGCAAGCGGGCCTGTTGCCGCCCGGGCGCATCGTGGCGCCGATCGCCGAATCCGAAGGCGGCGGCCAGCTGGTGCTGTGGGAGGAAGCGGAAGTGACCGGCGACATGGTCGAAAGCGCCTCCGCCGGCATCAACCAGGACGGCGGCGGCTTTCAGATCAATTTCGCCTTCGACCAGCGCGGCGCCCGCCGCTTCGCCGAATATACGCGCGAGCATGTCGGCGAGCTGTTCGCCATCGTTCTCGACAACGAAGTCATTTCCTACCCGCGCATCCAGACGCCGATCACCGGCGGCCAGGGTCGCATCACCGGCAATTTCGCGCCGGAGGAGGCCCAGCGCATCGCGACGCTGATCCGCTCGGGCGCGCTGCCCGCGCCCCTGACGACGCTCGACCAGCGCACCGTCGGTCCGGGCCTCGGCGCGGACAGCGTGCGCGCGGGCGGCGTCGCCTCGCTGATCGCGTTCGGACTCGTCGTGCTCTTCATGCTGGTCACATACGGCCGGTTCGGCGTCTACGCGAACATCGCGCTTCTTGCGAACCTCATCCTCATCTTCGGCGCGCTGTCGCTGCTCGGCTCGACGCTGACGCTGCCCGGCATCGCCGGCATCGTTTTGACGATCGGCATGGCGGTCGACGCAAACGTCCTCATTTATGAACGCATCCGCGAGGAGCTGGCGCTCGGCAAGACGCCGATCGCCGCGACGGAGATCGGCTTTTCGAAGGCGTTCAGCGCCATCGCGGATTCGAACATAACAACGCTTCTCGCGGCTTGGATCATGCTGATGCTCGGCGCAGGTCCCGTTCGCGGCTTCGCGCTGACGCTCGCGGTCGGCGTCGTCACCTCGGTCTTTTCGGCGATCGTCATCACGCGGCTGATCGCCGGCCAGTATCTCATCTCCAAACGTCCGAAGACGATCACGCTTTAAGGCCGCCCCATGAAACTCCTGAAGCTGATCCCCGACGAAACGAAAATCCCGTTCACGAAATATCGCTGGTATGCGCTCGTCATTACGCTTGCCGCCTTTTTCGCGTCGCTCTTCGCGATCTTCGTCTATCCGGGCCTTAATTACGGCGTTGATTTCCGCGGCGGCATCACGCTCGAACTGACCGACCGGCAGCCTGTCGACGTGCCTTCCGTCCGCGGCGCGATTTCGGCGCTCGGCGTCGAGGCGACCGTGCAGCAGTTCGGCGCGCCGGAAAAAGTGAAGATCGTCACCGGCATCGTCGACGCAGAGGCGGGACAGGACAAGGACGCCGCCCAGCAGGTCGTCGTCGGCCGGATCCAGGACGCGATGCGTGAGACCCTGGGAGATGACGTGGTCTTCGACCGGCGCGAGGTCGTCAGCCCGACCGTCTCGGGCGAGCTTGTCCGGCGCGGCGTCCTCGCCGTCGTTCTCGCGACGGCGATGATGATGGCTTACATCTGGTTTCGCTATCAGCTTCAGTGGGGCGCCGGCGCCGTCATCGGCGTCGTCCACGATACGGTGATCACCATCGGCCTCGTCGCGCTCTTCCAGTTCAGCTTCGATTTGAACGTCATCGCCGCGATCCTGACCGTCATCGGCTATTCGGTGAACGACACCGTCGTCGTTTATGACCGCATCCGCGAGAACTTGCGCAAATACAAGAAAATGCCGCTCAACGAGCTTATCGACCTTTCGCTCAACGAGACGCTGACGCGAACGGTCGTGACGGGCGGCACGTCGATCCTCGCGCTCGCCGCGCTCGTCATCTTCGGCGGCGAAGTGCTGAGAGGCCTTTGCTTCGCGATGATGCTCGGCATCATCGTCGGCACTTATTCCTCGC
>DNZB01000285.1:9799-13045 GCA_003506635.1 Parvularcula sp. | reverse complement strand
GCCCGAACGCCAGCCAATCGACGACGCGGTGGGTTGCATGGAGATAGGCCGTGCGGCCAAGCTGCGGCACGAACCACTTCCGGGCCGCTCGCGACGGATAATCGCCCCCCAGTTCGCTATGAGCGACAATCTGCAGCGCGCCATAGTGACCGACAAACAGCTTTCCATCTTCGGGATTTAAAAGATCCAGCGCGCTGTCATCCTCTTCATCGAGCGCGCATCCCGGAAATAATCGTTCGGCGAGCGCTCTGGAGGCGCCGCGATCGATCGCGGGTCGATGAGCAAGAACCGTCTTGGGGTCGCCGTCCGAGTAAGCAATGAACCAAGCTTTCGCGCCCACAACATTGCTCCTCGGTTGGGCCTACCCGCGCTGTGCGCTTAACGGCCAATGATTCATGATTCCAGGCGCGCCCGTAGGACGAGGGATTCTCCAGGCGAAAGGCGTTGCAAAACGGCCGGACGCCTGGCGACAGCCCTGCTTTCTGCGCGCCCGCTACGCCGCGTGCGGACGTTCGCTGTCGACGGCGATCGTAAACAGGGCCTCCGGCGTTTCCGCGCCGCGCAGCGCTTCGCGCACGCGCTCGTCGCGGAGGAGCCGCGAAACCCTGGCGAGCGCTTTCAAATGCGCGGCCGAGGCGTCGGCGGGGGCGAGCAGCACGAAAATGAGATCGACCGGCTGTTCGTCGACCGCCTCGAAGTCAATCGGGGCGTCAAGCTTGGCCAGGAGGCCGGTGATTGCGCCGAGCCCCTCGATCTTGCCGTGCGGGATGGCGACGCCGCGCCCGACGCCGGTCGAGCCAAGCTTTTCGCGCTCTATCAACGCCTCGCGGATCGCTGTCGCGTCGGCGCCGGTGACACCGGCCGCGCGGTCGGCGAGCATCGCCAGCGCCTCGCGCTTGCACCGCGCGTGGAGGTTGAGGACAACCGCCTTCTGAGTGAGCAAATCCGATAAAGCCATAAGTTCCGGCCGACCTTGCAAGGGCTGTTCCGGACAGCCCCGGAAAACCGGCGCCCTTCTACGCCAAAAAGTCCTTAACGGAAGTCAATTCTGGTTGTTCGGCCCCGCCGGCGCTTCAGGGCGTGGGATCGATCCACCCGATATGGCCGTCGCGGCGGCGATAGACCACGTTCAAACGGCCATTTCCCGCATTTTTGAACACGACCGCCGGGCTTTCCGCGAGGTCGAGCTGCATCACGGCGGCGCCGACCGTCATTTCCCGCAAGGAGGTCGTACGCTCCGCGACCACAACCGGGGAGGGATCGCCCGCCGGATCGGCGCCGTCTTCGTCTTCCTCTGGCAAGGGCGCAAGCAGCCGGTAGGCGGCAGTTTCCGACGGCATCGGCGCCTTGCCGTTCACATGGTGGTTCTTGAGCCGCCGCTTGTACCGCCGGACACGCTTTTCGAGCTTGTCGAGACCTTCCTCGAAGGCGGCGTAGGCGTCCCCGCCGGAGCCATGCGCGGCGAGAAAGACGCCGGAGAAAAGATGCGCCGTCATTTCGCATTCGACGAGATGGCGTTCCTTGACGAAGGATACGGCCGCTTCCGCCCCCCGGCCGAAATATTTCTGCACGCTGTCGGAAAGGCGGTCGTTCACATGGGTGCGCAGCGCCTCGCCAAGCTCGATATTCTTGCCGCTGACCTGAACGTCCATGGGGAAAAGCCTCCGTGACCGGGCCGCCGGGGCGCCGAAAAGGCGCGCGAGGAAAGGGGCGGCGTTGCTCTCTCAATATCGGCTCAACGCTCAAGGAATTAAAGCCCTTGACGCGGCCGATGCGCCTTCAAATGGCGGGGCGAAGCGCCGCGCGGCGGCGCTGCACGGACGAGGCGATGTTCATCGTCTCGCGATATTTGGCGACGGTGCGCCGGGCGATATCGACGCCTTCGTCTTTAAGGATTTCGACGATGCGGTCGTCTGACAGGACCGCGTCGGGCGTTTCGCCGTCGATCAATTCGCGTATGCGGAAGCGCACGGCCTCCGCCGAATGCGCCTCGCCGCCGGCGCTTGAGGCGATCGAGGCGGTGAAGAAATATTTGAGCTCGAAAATGCCGCGCGGGGTCACGACATATTTGTTCGCCGTCACGCGGCTCACCGTCGATTCATGCATCGAGATCGCATCGGCCACGACGCGCAGATTGAGCGGCCGCAAATGCTTGACGCCGTAAACGAGGAAAGCGTCCTGCTGGCGAACGATCTCGCTCGCCACTTTTAGGATCGTGCGGGCGCGCTGGTCGAGGCTTTTCACGAGCCAGTTGGCGTTGGCGAAATGCTCGCTGACGAACAGCGCGTCGTCCTCCCGGCATTTGAGTTTTGAGACTTCGGCGTAATAGACGCGGTTGACGAGAACCTTCGGCAGCGTTTCGGCGTTCAGTTCAACCTTCCAGCCGCCGTCCGGCGCCTTTTTGACGATGACGTCGGGCGTCACCACCTGGACGGGGTCCGAGCCGAAAGCATAGCCGGGCTTCGGCGTCAGGGCGCGCACTTCCGCGATCATGTCGCGGATGTCTTCTTCGTCGGCGCCGGTGACGCGCATTAGGCCCTTGAGGTCGGATTTCGCAAGGAGCTCGATATTGTCGATGAAGGCGCGCATCGCCGGGTCGAGCCGGTCGCGGTCGGCGAGCTGGATCGACAGGCATTCCTTGAGATCGCGCGCGCCGACGCCTGACGGCTCGAAGGTCTGGATGAGCTTCAGCGTCCGCTCGACGCCAGCCGCGTCGGCCCCGAGCCGCCCGGCGACCGCCTCGACGGTCTCGCGAAAATAACCGGCCTCGTCGATCAAATCGATGAGATAAGCGCCGATGAAGAGTTCCTGCGGATCGCGCGTCGCGACCTGCAATTGCTCGGAGAGGTGCTCCCACAGCGAGATCTCGCGCGAGAGCGTTTCGCCGAACGCGCGGTCTTCGTCGAAAGACTGCGCCCCGCCGGAGCCCGCGTTCGCCCAGTCATTCGACTTGTAATCGGGCGCTTCTTGCGCCGGGCCGACGCGGTCCTCGCCGTCGTCGTTCGGCGCGTCGATCGCCTCGGCCGCGCGCGTCTCCGCGCCCGCGCCTTCCAGGTCGACGGCGGCGGCGTCGGTCTCATTGCGCTCGTCGGCGGTCGAGCTTTGGCGCTCGGGCGCTTCATCCGTTTCGGGCGCGCGTTCGAGGAAAGGGTTTTCTTCGAGCTGCTGCTCGACGAACTCGGCGAGTTCGAGATTGGACAGCTGCAGCAGCTTGATCGCCTGCTGCAATTGCGGCGTCATGACCAG
>DNZB01000285.1:0-9427 GCA_003506635.1 Parvularcula sp. | reverse complement strand
TTGTCGCCGACGATATCGCTGGGCGCGCCCTCGATGAGCACTTCGCCTTCGTGAATGATGTAGGCGCGATCGATGATGTCGAGCGTTTCGCGCACGTTGTGATCGGTGATGAGAACGCCGAGGCCGCGCTCCTTGAGATGGAGGACGAGCTCGCGGATGTCGGCGATCGCGAGGGGGTCGATGCCCGCGAACGGTTCGTCAAGCAGCATGAACGCAGGACCGGTCGCAAGCGCGCGCGCGATTTCGACCCGGCGGCGCTCCCCGCCCGACAGCGCGAGCGCCGGCGCGTTCCTGATATGGGTGATGTTGAACTCGTTGAGGAGATCGTCGATCAGCGCCTGCTGGCGGTCCTTGTTTTTCTCGACAAGTTCCACGACGGCGCGGAGATTCTGCTCGACCGTCAGCCCACGGAAGATCGACGCTTCCTGCGGGAGGTAGCCGAGGCCCAATCGCGCGCGCTGATACATCGGAAGGCGCGTCACGTCGTGGCCGTCGATGGCGATCGAACCGAAATCGACCGGGATGAGGCCGGTGATCATGTAAAAGCACGTCGTCTTGCCCGCGCCGTTCGGCCCTAAAAGCCCGACCACCTCGCCGCGGCGGACGCCCATGGAGACGCCCCGGACGACCGGGCGGCGCTTGAACGTCTTGCCGAGATTTTCCGCAAAAAGCCCGCCGCCGCCCTCGACGACCGTCGGGCGCTGGGGCGCGCGCTTTCCTTGCGCGCCGGGGGTGTGGGTCTCGACATTCATGGCTTCGGGCATTTAACGGGGACTCTCTTTAAAACTTGATGAAATCACGACTGTCCGGGCTGGTCTTTGGCATGAAAAATGCCGCGGATGCGTTTGCCGGCCTGCGCGGTGAACACGATCTTGCCGGTGTCGATCCAGTAAACGAGTTCGCCGCCGGTCATCACCTGTTCGCCTTGCGTGACGACGACGTTTTCAGAAATCGTGATCGTGCGCGCGGTGTCGTCGAACAGCGCGCGCGCGCCGGTGATCGCCTCCTTGCCGTTCGAATAGCGCACCGTTCCTTGCGCGCGGATCTTGGTGAACGAGCCCTTATCGTCGAGGTCGGCGACGAGACGCTCGGCGGTGAGGATCGCAGGCCCCTGAACCGCGCGCACATTGCCGATGAAGGTCGCGACGTCGTTTTCGACCTCCAGCCGGTCGCCGGTGATGTCAATCGGAGCGTCGCTCTCGGTCGGGGCGAGCTGCGCCGACGCCGGCCACGTCATCATTGCGGCCGCCGCCGCGATCGCCCCCGCTGCCCGCATGGTCGCCTTCCCTTTCTTCATTGCTCTTCGGTCTTGTTCGGTTCCGCCGTTTCCCCGGCGGGCTCCGTCTGGCGCGGAAAAATCCGCATGCTGACATTGCCCTCGAAGACGAGCTTGCCTTCGCGATCGCCGGCGCTCATGCGGTCGGCCTTCAAAAGCTCCCCGGCCGAGCCCTCCCCCGCGACGCCGGCCTCGCTGACGACCACGCGGTCATCGATCGTATAGGTCGCCTGCGGCGTCTTCAGCACATAGGTCGTCGCTCCGATCTTGTGTTCGAAGGTGACCCCTTCGCGCAAATCAAGCCGCTTTGCGTCGGCGTCAAAAACGCCCGCCTTCGCCGCGACGACCGACTGGCGCTCTCCGGTCGAGGTGACGGCGCGCGGGGCTTCAAGATCGACGACCTTGCCGCCGTTCGCCTGTTGCAGCGCGGCTTCCGCCGTCACTTCGTAGGGATTGCCGCGCGCATCGACCCCGGTGAAGTGGGGCCTCGCGGTCCTGAGGTTCTGCGGCGTCGCGTCGATGTCGGCGAAGTCTTCGAGGAAGGCGTCGTCGACGCCCGACCGGCGCGTGTTGAAAAAGAAGGTCGCGATCAGGATGACTGCAAGGATCGGCAGGGCGACCCGCATCCGGCGCATGAATTGCGCGCGCGCCGCCGCATCCTCGCCCGTCGTGCGCCGGCGGATCGTCAGGCTGTCGAGAGAACCTTTGTTGGTGCGCGCGCGCGCCGGCCCTGCGCTTTCGGACGCGGGGGCGGCGTCAATGGCGGCGTCCGGCGCTGCGGTCATTCGTCCACGCGGGATCGGCGCGCTTCGAGCGGGAAACGCGCGGGTTTTTCAAGACCTTCAATATAGGGGACAAGGCGGCGAGCGCGAGCCGGATTCGAGCGCCGGCGGCGGGTTTTTTGGCGGGCCGCCTCAGGCGTGCGCCAGAATGTCGATTTCCGGCCAGCCGGCGAGGTCAAGCGCCGCACGCGCCGGCAGGAACTGGAAGCAGGCCTGCGCCAGATGCGCCCGGCCTTCGCGGGCGAGCATGACATCGAGCTTTTCTTTCAGCGCGTGGAGATAAAGGACGTCAGCCGCAGCGTAATCGAGCTGCTCTTTTGACAGGGTATCGGCCCCCCAGTCCGACGATTGCTGCTGCTTTGAAAGGTCAAGGCCCAGCAGGTCGCGCGCAAGGTCCTTCAGCCCGTGCCGGTCGGTAAAGGTCCGGGCCAGGCGCGAGGCGACCTTGGTGCAATAGACAGGGGTCGTTTCGACCCCGAGCCAATGCTGGAAGGCGGCGATGTCGAACCGCGCGAAGTGAAATATTTTCAAGACCTTGGGGTCTGCAAGCAGCCGTTTGAGGTTCGGCGCGTCATAACCCTGCGCCAGCTGGACAATATGCGCGTGTCCGTCCCCGCCCGACAGCTGCACGACGCACAGCCGGTCGCGATGGGTGTTCAATCCCATCGTTTCGCTGTCGACGGCGACCGACGCGCCAAAAGACAGCGAGGCCGGCAGGTCGCCCTTATGGAGGTGGTTCGCCATGCGGTTCCCGGATCAATCGCACGCGGGTCCTATCACTCACCGGCGAGGGTGAAAACCGGATGAAGGCCTTTCCACCGAGCGCGGCGCGCCGGTAGCGGGCTCTTGATTACTTGCAAACAACTCTCAACAGTATGACCTGGGCGGCGCATGCCGCAGCCACTGCCTGTGCGTTCACGCGACACCGCCGGGCGGCAGCGCCGGCGGCCTGGATGCTGGCGCGGCCGGTTCGGACCGCCGCCGGCGATTTTCATGGATGGCCCCCGGCACAGGCCGGCATGCCCCCGGCGCTCATGGGGCATGGCCGTTGACGCAATAGCGATTGGGCGAATGCGCCGGCCGCGGCTATAGAGAGCGCCAACCGCAAGGGATGCCGCCATGCCGCCGACGCTCACCCGGCCGATCATCGATCTTTATGACGCATTCACCCATGGCGCTATTTCGCGTCGCGATTTCCTTGACCGGCTATCGCGCATCGCCGGGGGCGCGGCGGCGGCGAGCGCGCTCCTTCCGATTCTCGCCAATGATTACGCGCACGCCGCGCCGATGGTCGCCGAGGACGACAACCGGCTTGAAACTTTCACGAAGCGATTCGACACCGGCGGCGTCGTTGACCTGATTGAGCCCGAAGAAATCATCGCCGAGGGCGTTCCGAACGCCGGCGTCATCCCGACGCGGCATCTGCCCTTCGTCACGGCCTATGGCGCGCGGCTCAAGAAGGGCGGCCGGGCGCCGGCGATCATCGTCATCCACGAAAACCGCGGTCTTAACCCGCATATTCGCGACGTCGCGCGCCGCATCGCGCTTGAAGGCTTTGTCGCCTACGCCGTCGATATGCTGTCGCCCTATGGGGGCACGCCGGACGATGAAGACAAGGCGCGCGCGATGATCGGCAAGCTCGATCCCGACAAAACGGTCGAAAAGCTTGCCGAAATCGCAAAGAGCCTCGCGCCCTTGAAGACGCATCAGCGCCAGGTCGGCGCGGTCGGCTTTTGCTGGGGCGGCGGCATGGTCAATCGCCTCGCCGCGGCGTCGGGCTTGCTGAAGGCGGGCGTCTGCTATTACGGGCGCAGCCCCTCGGCCGCGGAAGCGGCGAAAATCCGGGCGCGGATGATGATGCATTACGCCGGAAACGATACGCGCATCAACGAGGGCGTTCCAGCCTTCGAGGCCGCGCTCAAAGCCGCGAATGTCGATTATCAGGCGTTTTTCTATGAAGGCGTCGAGCACGCGTTCAACAACGACGCCAACGCCGCACGATACGACGCCGGCGCCGCGGCGCTCGCCTGGGGCCGGACGATCGCCTTTTTCAGGGAGACGCTGAAATGATCCGCGCCCTTCTCGTTTTCCCCGTCTTGTGCGCCTCGGCGGCGGCGCAAGCGCCTGTTCCGGCCGATCCGCCGGGACCGCCGCCCGCAGAGGACGCCGGCCCGGGCGATGCTGTCGTCGAAGCGGCGGCGCGCCTTCGCGATGCGGTGAAGCGCATCGATCCCCTTGCGAAATTCTCGGAAGCAGGCGCTGAGTTCGCCGTCAACGGCGTTGCGCTTCTTCTCGTTTACGACATCAACGCCGACCGGATGCGGGTGATCGCACCGGTCGCGGAATCGGCGTCGCTCACCCTCGAGGAAACGACGCGCCTGATGCAGGCTAATTTCGATTCGGCCCTCGACGCCCGCTACGCGCTCGCCAAGGGCTATGTCTGGGCGGTTTTCCTTCATCCGCTGTCGACCCTCGACGGCGCCGAATTCGGGTCCGGCGTCGCACAGACCGTCAACCTGGTCAGCACTTACGGCACAAGCTTCAATTCCGGCGTTCACATCTACGGCGGCGGCGACAGTCTTGAAGAACAGCAAGAGCTCGTCGAAGAACTTGAGCGCAAGGGCGAGGACATTTGAGCCGCGCGCCGCGAGGAAAGAAATGAAATCCGCGACCCAAAAACTGACGTTGGCCGCGCTCGCTGCGGCGGCGCTGATGATCGGTGGAACCATGCCCGCGCACGCCGCAAGCCGGAATTATCGCGACCTTTTGCGCCTGTTCGATGAATGGCGCGCATTCGAGGCGCCGATCGTCAGGGACTGCGTTCCGGATTATACGGCGGCGGCGATGGCGGCGAAGGCCGAGGGCCTCGCCGATTTCAGGAAGCGCCTCGCGGCTTTCGACGATTCGGCGTGGACGCCGGCGCAGCGCACGGATCTCGCCTACGTCGAGGCGGAGATGAACGGCCTCGATTTCGACCTGCGCGTCATGAGGCCCTGGGCGCGCGATCCGAGCTTTTACGCACTCGTCTTCGGCGAGGAGAGCGACGTTCCCGAGCACGAAGGCCCGAACGCCCGGCCGGCGATCGATCTTTATAAGTACCGGTTTCCGCTGTCGCAGGCCGACCAGAAAGACCTGACCTGCCGCCTCGGCGCCGTTCCGGCCTTGCTTGAGCAGGCCAAGGTCAATCTCAAGCAAGGAAACGCGCGCGATCTTTTCGCCTATGGCGAGCGCGCGTTCCGCTGGCAGATCGACGCGCTGAAGGGCGTCGAAAACGGGACGAGCGCGATGCGAACCCTCGAAGGCCCGGTGAGGGGAAGCCTTGAGGGCGCATCGCCTGCGCTGAAAGACGCCTTCGCCGCGGCGCGCGAGGCGAGCGAGGCGTTCATTCAGTGGATCAAAGCTGAGGCGCCGTCGAAGACCGGCCCTTCGGGCGTCGGCAAGGACAATTACGACTGGTACATGAAGCATGTCCGCCTGACGCCCTATGGCTGGGAGGAGCAGGTTTCCTATCTGCGGCGCGAGCTTGAACGCGCCCGCGCGAGCCTTACGCTCGAAGAATTCCGCAATCGCAGCTCGCCGTCGGCGCCGTCTTTTGACGACGAGGCCGCTTATCTGGAAATGGCGCGCGCAAAGATGGCGGCGCTGACCGATTTCCTGATCGAAAGCGGGATCGTCGCCGACAAACCCTATTACCGCGACGCGCTCCGCAATCAGATCGGCGCGTTTACGCCGCCCGGCGAGCGCAATTTCTTTTCAATCGGCGCCGCGTTCGATCCGACGCCGCTCTATTCGCATTTCTATCACTGGATCGAACTCGCGATGCGCAAACACGAGGCGCACAAGAGCCCCATTCGCGCCGCCGAGCCGCTTTACGATCTTTACGACGGACGTTCGGAAGGCATGGCGACCGCGATGGAGGAGATCGTCATGCATATGGGCCTTTACGACGACAACCCACGAAGCCGCGAGATCGTCTGGATCATGCTGGCGAACCGCGCGGCGCGCGGGCTCGCCTCGCTTTATGTCGCGGCGAACGAAATGTCGCTCGATGAAGCGGGCGAATTCCACGCAAAATGGACGCCGCGGAAATGGTCGGACCCGACCAGCGATCTCGTCGGGTTCGAACAGCTCCTCTATCTGCGCCAGCCCGGCTACGGCGCCAGCTATGTGACGGGAAAGATCGAGCTTGACCGGCTGATGAGCGAATACGCCTTCATACAAGAGCAGAAAGGCGAAGCCTTCAACCTCGCCGGCTTCTTCAAGGCGCTGAACGCTTCGGGGATCATTCCCTTCGCGCTGATTCAGCAGGAATTGGGCGCTGATGCGATCAGGGCCGGCGGGGCGCGATGACGTTCGGCGAAGAAGTAGGGCCGCGTGCTTTCGTCAATGACGGCGCGTATCTTCCGGCGCTCTACGGCCGCACCAAGGGCCACCCCTTGCGGCGGCGGCAGCGACAGCTGGTCGACGCGCTGTTGCCGAAGATCGCGGCGCCGGATCCCGAGAACGGGCCGATCGACCTTGAAGCGATGTTTCCGGGCGCGGGCCGCATCGAGCTTGAAATCGGGTTCGGCGGCGGCGAGCATCTCGCCTGGCAGGCGGCGCGCGCCCCCAGCGCCGGCTTCATCGGCGCAGAACCGTTCATCAACGGCGTCGCCCAGCTGCTTCAGAAGATCGATGCCGAGAGCCTTCAGAACATCCGCGTCCGGCACGGCGACGCGCGCCCCCTGATCGAGACGCTGCCGGCGGCCGCCATCGACCGCATTTACGTCCTGCATCCTGACCCCTGGCCTAAAAAGCGGCATTTCAAGCGGCGGATGATCTCGCCCTGGTTCTTCGCCGAGGCCGGGCGACTTCTAAAGCCCGGGGGCGAATTGCGCGTCGCTTCCGATATTCCGGACTATGTCCGCTGGACGCTGATGCACGCGCAAGGCACCCCGGCCTTAGCGTGGACCGCCGAGCGCGCGAGCGACTGGCGCGAGCGCATCGAGGATTGGCCGCAAACTCGCTATGAAGCGAAGGCGCTGCGCGAGGGGCGCAGACCCGCTTATCTCGTTTTCAGGAGACGATGATGCCGCTGTTGCGTTCGCTTGCGTTTATCGGCGCTGCGGCGTCGCTGACGGGCTGCGTCGAGGCGACGCTGGCCTGGACCTCCATGAAGCCGCGCGGGCCCGCCGCGTCGCCGGCGCTTGTTTACGCCAATGTCGGCGAGTGGGAGTCGAAAGGCGCCGCGGAAGCGCGCGAGGCGCTGCAAAGCAACGTCTACGGATATTTTCCCGAGGCGTCGCAAAGCTCGATCCTTGAGCGCCGGGTCGTCAACCCGGACGCCTTCAACGGCAAGGGCGTCGTTGAAGAGTACCGCGTCGGCGCCAGCGCCGGCTTCGGCGACAAGCCGGTCGCGGTGACGGACGGCGCGGGCGCTGACGGCTTCATCTTGAACATCGTGCTGCCAAAGAAGGCCGCCGGCCCGGCGCCGGTCATCCTGATGGAAACTTTCTGCCCGCGCTGGGACACGATCCCCGATCCCGGCGTCTCCGGCGCGCCCGCCCCAGACGAAAAGCGCGGCGGAATGATGACGAACATCGCGACGTTCGTTTTCGGCCGCTACATTTGCTCTCCGCCGATCGAAACCATCCTCGACGCCGGTTATGCGGTCGCCTCGATCTTCCCGAGCGAAATCGTGCCGGACAGCGACGCGGAAGGGCTCGCGGCGCTGCGGCGGCTTTCCGAAGGCTACGCAGACGACGAGACTCGCTGGGGCGCGATCGCGGCGTGGGCGTGGGGTTTCTCGCGCGTGATCGACGTTCTTGAACAGGACGAGCGCCTCGACAAGAATGCGATGATCGCCTTCGGGCATTCGCGCTACGCCAAGGCCGCGCTGGCCGCCGCGGCTTTCGATCCGCGCATCGACGGCGTCATCGCGCATCAGTCGGGAACCGGCGGCGCTTCGCTCAGTTTCAGGAAGCCGGGCGAGAGCGTCAAGGCGATCACCAGGTCCTATCCGCACTGGTTCGCGCGGACTTTTGCGGCGCATACGGACGATGCGCCGCCGGCGCTCGACCAGCACCAGCTTCTCGCGCTGATCGCGCCGCGCCCGATCCTCCTTGGCAACGCCCGGCGCGACGTGTGGTCGGACCCCAACGGCGCCTTCCGCGCGGCGATGGCGGCCGACGCCGTTTACGAGCTTTACGGCGTCAAGGGCCTCGACCAGGCGGCTCTCAAGCCCTATGACCCGGCCGCCGACATCGCTTTCTGGATGAGGCCTGGCACGCATGGCGTCGTGAAGGAAGACTGGCCGGCGTTTCTCGCGTTTCTCAACGCGCATTTCGGCGCGAAGGATGAGGCCGGTGGCGGAAGGCTCGTTTCACCCCGATAAGACGATAAGCGCGATCGCCGCGCTCTACGCGGACGCGCCGGATAGCCTTTCCTTCCGTAAGCTGAGGAAGCGGCTCTTGCGGCAGACGCAAGAGGCGATCGGCGATTACGCGATGATCGGGGCGTCCCCCTCTCCCTCCCTTCGCGGGAGAGGGGTCAGGAGTGAGGGCGGCGCCGCAAGCACCCCCATTGGCTCTTCTGGACCCGCCCCCTCACCCCCGGCCCGTCGGACGCATGGTCCGACCCCGCAAGCGGGAGAGGGGAGAAGACCGCGCTGGCTCGTCTGCCTCTCCGGAGGAAAGGACAGTTACGGGCTCCTCACGCTATTGCTCGATCTCCAGCGGCAGGGGGCGCTTCCCGCCGATCTTCTCGCCTGCAATCTCGATCAGGGCCAGCCCGGCTTTCCGAAGAACGTCCTGCCGGAGTTTCTGACGCATCTCGGCGTTCCCTTTCGCATAGAGACGAAAGACACCTATTCAATTGTCACGGAGAAGATCCCGGCGGGCAAAACCTATTGCTCGCTCTGCTCGCGCCTGCGCCGCGGGCATCTTTACCGCATCGCGCGGGAGGAAGGATGCGACGCCGTCGTCCTCGGCCATCACCGCGATGACGCGCTTGAGACTTTCTTTCTGAACTTCTTTTACGGCGGCCAGCTCGCCGGCCTCGCGCCCAAACTGCTGAATGAGGACGGCGATCTTCTCGTGTTGCGCCCGCTCATTCACTGCGCCGAGGAAGACCTTGCGAAATTCGCCGAAGCGATGCGCTTTCCGATCATCCCCTGCGACCTTTGCGGATCGCAGGAAGGGCTGAAACGCGAGGCGATGAAGCGCATGTTGAGCGAGTGGGAGGCGAAATATCCGGGCCGTCGCGAGACCTTGTGGAACGCGCTCCGTACCGTGAAACCGGGAACGCTCGCTGATCCGAAATTGTTTGATTTTGAGGCGTTGCCGGCGGGTCGGCCTGAAGAAAGCCGCTCGTCAGAATGATGATATTCAAG
>DNZB01000284.1:6127-8289 GCA_003506635.1 Parvularcula sp. | reverse complement strand
GATGTCGATCTGCTTCAATCTTACGAAAGACCAGTGGAAAAGGGCGGCCTTGGAATCTGGGACCTCGACCGCGCGGTCGATTGGGGAAATTTCTTTTTCCTGACGCGCCCGATCTTCTTCCTGCTCAATTATTTTGGGAATCTCACCGGCAATTTCGGCGTCGCGATCCTGTTGCTGACGCTTGTCGTCAAGGCGTTGATGTTCCCGCTGGCGAACAGCGCCTTCGAGGCGATGTCCAAGATGAAAAAACTTCAGCCCAAGATGGAGGAGCTGAAGGCGCGCGCCGGCGACGACAAGATGAAGCTCCAGCAGGAAATGATGGAGCTCTACAAGAAGGAGAAGATCAATCCTCTCGCGGGCTGCATGCCGGTGCTTCTGCAGATGCCGATATTCTATGCGCTCTATAAAACGCTTTTCGTCACTATCGAGCTGCGGCACGAGCCTTTCGTCGGCTGGCTGAAGGACCTATCGGCGCCGGATCCGACGTCGGTCTTCAACCTGTTCGGCCTGCTTCCTTTCGAGCCGACAGCCGTTCCCGTCATTGGCGCGTTTCTAGGCATCGGCGTTCTGCCATTGCTGATGGGGTCGGCGATGTATGTGCAGTCAAAACTCAACCCGCCCGCGGCCGATCCTGTGCAGCAACAGGTCCTGACGATGATGCCGATTATCTTCGTATTCCTGTTTGCGTCTTTCGCGTCGGGTCTCGTCCTTTATTGGATCTGGAGCACGATCCTTTCGATCGTGCAGCAGTGGTTCATCATGAAGCGCAACGGCGTCGCGGTCGACTGGAGCAATCTCCTGCCCTTCTTGCGACCGAAATCGGTCGCGCCCGCCAAGAAGTGAACGAGGGGCCGTTCACCTCCGCAGAGATAGAGCGCGGCCGGTTGCTCTTCGCCGGGCCGTGCGCCTTCATGCTTGGCGTCGTCGGCATGGAGGGGCTGCCCGATCCGGGGCCGCCTGAGATTGCGTTCGCTGGCCGGTCGAATGTCGGCAAGTCGTCGCTTCTTAACGCGCTAGCGGGACGCAAGGGGCTTGCGCGCGCGTCTTCGACGCCGGGCCGAACGCAGGAAATAAACTTCTTCGACCTCGGCGGCGCGCTGCGTCTTGTCGATCTTCCCGGCTATGGCTACGCCCGCGCCGCACGCAAGGACGCGAGGCGCTGGGCAGGCGTCACGCGCGATTTTCTTCGCGGCCGCACGTCGCTTCGCCGCGTTTGCCTCCTCATCGACGCGCGCCATGGCCTTAAAGACATCGATGAGGAAGTGATGAAGCTCCTCGATGGCGCGGCAGTCAATTATCAAATCGTACTGACCAAGGCGGACAAGGAAAAGCCGACGGCGCTTGGGGCGCTGCAAGCCGTGATCGCCGAGCGCATCCGCCGACGGCCCGCCGCGCATCCCGAAATCGCCGTCACCTCCGCCGAGACCGGCGGCGGCGTCGCCGAACTCCGCGCCTCTCTCGCGCGCCTTGCCGAGCGGTAACGTTTCATTAACCCTCGTTCGTACGGATGGCGCCATGCGCGCCAGCGACAAAACCAATTTGGGTCGGGATAGGGCGACGCCGCCCTTGCTCCATGAAATCATCGCCGGCTTTCTTCGCCATCTTCAAGCCGAGCGCCGGGCGAGCGCTTACACCTTGCGAAATTACGAGGCTGCGCTCCGCAATTTCGACGCCTTCTCGCGCGTGCATTTCGGAAAGCCGCTCGACGCCCGGAGTCTTGAGCAGGTCGAGATCAGCGATTTTCGCAGCTATCTCGCCAGGCGCCGCGCCGACGGTTTGGCGGCGGCGTCGCTGAAGGTCGAACTCTCAGCGCTAAGGAGCTTTTTCCGCTTCGCCTCGCGCCGCTTCGCCGCGCACAATGACGCCATTATCGCGATGCGCGGACCGAAGCTGAAACCGAAATTGCCGCGCCCGGTCGATGCGGCGAGCGCCGACGCCCTTCTCGGCCTCGCCGACGCCTCACGCGAGGCGTGGATCGGCGCGCGTGACGACGCAATCTTCACGCTTCTTTACGGCGCTGGCCTGCGCATTTCAGAGGCGCTCTCTTTAATGCGGTCGAGCGCGCCGTCGGGCGATGCTCTTCGCGTCTTTGGCAAGGGCGGAAAGGAACGCATTGTGCCGATCATTCCCGCCGTGCGTGCGGCGATCGACGGCTATCTCGC
>DNZB01000284.1:0-5751 GCA_003506635.1 Parvularcula sp. | reverse complement strand
GGGCTTCCCGACAGTGCGACGCCCCATGCGCTGCGCCACGCCTTCGCGACGCACCTGCTTTCAGCGGGCGGCGATTTGCGGTCGATCCAGGAGCTTCTCGGCCACGCTTCGATCGCCGCCACGCAGCGTTACACGAAGGTCGACGCCGAGACGCTCCTGTCCGCTTATCGCGCCGCCCACCCGCGGGCGCGCTAACGTTTCGGCAGCGGCGCTTTCATGCGTCGCCGGGCGTTATACGCGGCGAGGTCGCGCTTCAATTCCGGCATCAGGACATAAAGCGCGATAATGTTTGGGATGCACATCCCGAACAGCATCGAGTCGATGAAGTCGATGATCGATGAGAGCGAAATCGCCGCGCCGAGCGACAACATCGCACACAAGGTCAATTTAAACGTCACGTCGACGGTGCGTGATGCGCCGAAGAGATAAGCGGCGGCTTGTGCGCCGTAATAGGACCAGCTGACCAGCGTCGTGAACGCAAAGAGGATCGATGCGACCAGCAACAAGACGGGAAACCAGTCGAAAGCGCTTGCGAACGCCGCCGAGGTGATTTCAATGCCGCGATCCGGAGGCTGGAAGAGGTAGGGCTCGTAGGCGCCGCTGACAATGACGACGAGCGCCGTGATCGTGCAGACGACGATCGTGTCGATGAAAGGTTCAAGTGATGCGACAAAGCCCTCGGTCAGCGGCTCTGACGTCTTCACCGCCGAATGCGCGATCGCGGAGGAACCCAATCCCGCTTCATTCGAATAGGTCGCGCGGCGGATGCCGTTGATAAGCGCGCCAAGAAGGCCGCCGCCCGCCGCGTCGAGACCGAAGGCGCCTTCAAAAATCGTCGCGAATGCGCCGGGCACCTTGTCAAGATTAATGGCGATGATGACAAGGCCGGCGCCGAGGTAAAGCGCGCCCATCATCGGCACGAGGATGCCGGAGACGAATCCTATCCGCTTGATGCCGCCGAGGATGACCGCGGCGACGAGCCCGCACATGATGACGCCAAAGAGAAGCGGCGCTTCAATGCCCGTGACGCTGGCGAACTGCGCGTGGCTTTGATTGACCTGCAACAGGCTAATGGAGCCGCCCATCGCCATGATCGCGAAGAAGATCGCCGCGGGCTTTCCGAGCGGCGCAAGCTTGATCCGCCTGAACGCTTCCTCGATGTAGAAGAAAGGGCCGGCGATGATGCGACCGTCCGGTTCGACGCGCCGGTACTTCACGGCGAGCGCGCATTCGGCGAATTTCGACGACATGCCTAGAAAGCCGGCGAGGATCATCCAAAACACGGCGCCGGGTCCGCCGACTGCGATCGCAACCGGGACAGAAGCGATATTGCCGAGCCCAACCGTTCCGGAGAGCGCCGAGCTCAGCGCCTGAAAATGCGAGATTTCGCCGTCGCCCGCGCGCAATCCTGGATCGGCGCGGCCGGTGACGAGCGCGAGCGCATGACCGAATCCGGTGAGATTGATGAAGCGAAGATAAACCGTCAAGACGGCGGCGGCCGTGATGAGCCAGATGACGACAAGCGGGATCTGGACTCCGAATATTTCCGGCGCGAAAAAGACGACGCTGCTGAGAAAGTCAGCGATCGGGGCCACCCCTCGATCGACTGCGTCGGCGAAATCTTGAACCGGATTATCGCTCACAAGCCTCCCTTCCGGCGCTGGTGCGCCGCGCGCGCAATTTTGAGGCGAGCGCGCGCGCGAACGGTGCAATCGCCGGTTTCGAACAAGAAAACTTGATGGTTAAAACTGCAATTTTTCGTTGCACGGCCTGCGAACGCCAATAGGTTCCGCACAAACCTTGCACCGTATGCAAGCGGGTTGAACGGTCTTTATTGCGGACCCAAACGAATGTCGCTGGCACCTCCCCCGCCGGCGGCGTAGGGCGGCGCCGGCCTTGCGGCTGGCGCCGCTTTTTCTTGAGCGCCGTCTCGTTCACAAGCCGCGCAATGCCTGATCGAGGTCGCGGCGCAGATCTTCCAGATCCTCAACGCCGACGGACAGGCGTACCAGCGCATCGTCGACGCCAAGCTCGCGGCGCCTTTCCGGCGGGATTGAGGCGTGCGTCATGATGCCGGGATGTTCAATCAGGCTTTCAACTCCGCCCAGCGATTCGGCGAGCGTGAACAGCTCGGCGCGCTCCAGCATGGTTCGCGCTGCTCCGAGGCCGCCTTTGAGAAAGATTGTAATCATGCCGCCAAATGCATCCATCTGGCGCCGGGCGACGGCGTGGCCCGAATGGCTCGTGAGACCTGGATAGGAAACGCGCGCAACGGCGGGGTGCGCTTCAAGCCACTCGGCGAGCGCCGCGGCGTTCGAGCAATGCCGTTCCAGCCGGAGCGACAGCGTCTTGAGGCCGCGCAGCGCGAGGTAGGAATCAAAGGGTCCTTGAATCGCCCCGACGGAGTTCTGCAGAAATTGCAGGCGCTCGCCGAGTTCCTTGTCCTTCACGACCAGCACGCCGCCGACGACGTCCGAATGGCCGGCGATGTATTTCGTCGCCGAATGCATGACGATATCGGCGCCGAAGTCGAGCGGTCGCTGACAATAGGGCGAGGCGAATGTGTTGTCGCAGCCGACAAGGACGCCGCGTCCTTTTGCGATCGCGGCGACGGCTTCGATATCGACGATCTTCAAAAGCGGGTTGGTCGGCGTTTCGATCCAGACGAGCCGCGTCGCCGGCGTGATCGCTTCGGCGAAATTCTGAGGATTGGTGAGGTCGGCGTAGGTGACCGAAAGCGCCGCCGTCGATTTTCGCACGCGCTCAAATAGGCGAAACGTCCCGCCATAGACGTCATCCATCGCGACGACATGGGCGCCCGCCGGAAAGAGTTCGAGGGCGGTCGCGATCGCCGCCATGCCCGAACCGAACGCGAAGCCGCGTTGACCGTTTTCAAGATCGGCGATGCAGCGCTCATAGGCGAAGCGCGTCGGGTTGTGCCCGCGCGCGTAGACAAAGCCCTTATGAACGCCGGGACTCTCCTGCGCGTAGGTCGAGGTCTGATAAATCGGCTGCATGACCGCGCCGGTCTGCGGGTCCGGTTCCTGCCCGGCGTGAATTACGCGGCTTGAGAAGGCGAGGCGGTTCTTGGCGTCGGTCATGGCGCAATCCGGAAGGCGGTCCGGATTGCGCTAGCAGCTTCCGGCGGGGCCGGAAAGTCAGGCGCGCTTGACGGCGATCTTGCGAGACTTCGAAACCGCTTCCGGCGGTTTTGGCAGGGTCAGATTCAGCACGCCGTTGTGAAAGGTCGCCTCGACGGCATCCGGATCGACCGCGAAGGGGGCCGGGATCGACCGAACGAAAGACCCGAAGGACCGCTCGACGAGGCGATATTCGCCCTCCTTTTCGTCCTTTCGCTCCATCCGCCTCTCGCCGCGAATGGTCAGCACATTGTCCGTCAGTTGAACGTCGATGTCCTTTTCATCGACGCCGGGAAGTTCGGCCTCGACTTCGAGTGCGGTTTCCGTCTCGCGGATGTTGATGCGAGGGGAACGTAGCTCCGCAGTCTCCGCAGACAAACGCGGCGCGGGCGCAAAGCCCGAGAACGCGTCGTCGAAGAGCCGGTTCATCTCATGCTGGAGCCGGAAGAACGGGTCAACGGGCGACACGCTCGCGGGCGCGCTCTCGGCATTGTTGCGATTGAGAATTGCTAATGGCCTGAACATACCAAGCGCCTCCTTTAGTCGGGGTGAGAGTTGCGCCGGCTGAATGGCCGAAGGGACGGCCCGCCGGCGCTTCCGATCTGGGAGGAGGCCGGTCGATTTCAAGGGGTCGAAGGCGTTTTGTCGCGTCTAAAAGTGCAGGCGTATTTCAAGCGTGAAGAGCGCGGGCTGCGGCGCGCCATAGAACACTTTGCCCATGGCGCGCGCCTGGCGAACATTGTCGGCGTTGCCCATCGCGCGGGCGCGCGCGCGACGTCCATATGCGGTGAGCGTCACCGCCTGGTCGCCGACGTTGAATGCGGCGATCTTCCGGCCGGCGCGGTGCGCCGCCGGCGCCTGAGGGGCGAGCGCATAGAGCTCCAGCGACCGCTGGTCGCCGCCCGGCGCGCGGTCAAGTGCGGCAGCGGGCGTCGCGCCGGCGAGCGCCGTCACGGCGCCGATCATCGATAGAGTCTTCCGCATGGCGCTCTCTCCTCGTCACGCGAGGAGCAGCATTCCCCAATTCGTTCTCGGATCATTTGCGGCGCGCGACTGATTTTGTCGAAAAGAAGGCGCACACTTCGCGCTAAATTTGCGGCGGATTCGCCGGAAATTTTCGCTGCAGCCAATCGATGAGGATGGCGTTCAGCGCTTGAGGCTGCTCCCACATCACCCAGTGCCCGCAACTCCTGACGATCGCCTTTTCGAGGTCGGGCACGATCGCCTCCATGCCGTCGGCGCCGGACGGCGGCAGGAAGGCGTCAAGCTCGGCGCCGACCCACAGCGACGGAAGCCGGATGACGGGATCAACGTCGCGCATGATCTCAAAATTGCGGTCGATATTCCGATAGAGATTGACGCCGCCGTGAAAGCCGGAACGGCGATAGGCGTCGACATAAACCCGCAAATCGTCGTCGCAAATGATCGTCGAAGCGCGGTCAGGCGCCGGACCGTCCCGAAACCGCCCTGGAAGATCGAGCATACGCGGACCGATTTTCGCGATTTCCGCCAGCGTCGGCGGGCGCCTGAACATCAACCGGAAGAACCGCTCGATATCGGTCTCGAACAGCCGCTCGGCCGCCCCTTCGTCCTGAAATTGGATGAAATAGTGCTTCTCGCCAAAACGTCGCTTGATGATCGACAAGGGCGGGGCCGGCGGCGGCGGCCGGTGCGGCGTGCAAACGCCAATGACGCCGGCGACGCGGTCCTTGTGAAGCTGCGCCATCGGCCAGACGACGGCGCCGCCCCAGTCATGACCGCAAAAAATCGCTCGTTCAATGCCGAGCGCGTCCAGCAGCCCGACAAGATCGTCCGTTAAATGACGAATGTCATAAAGCGACTTGTCGCGCGGCGCGCTTGAGGCGCCGAAGCCCTTGAGGTCTGGCGCTATGACATGGTAGCCCGCAGCGGCGAGCGGACCAATCTGGTTTTTCCAGGAGTAAGCGATCTCCGGCCAGCCATGGACGAGCACGAGCGCAGGCCCCGCGCCCGCCTCGTACGTCGACAGCGTCGCAGCGCCGATATTGACGGCGCGCCGATCTGGAAAATCTTTCATTCGCGGAAGTCTGCCAGCGTGGCGCACCTGACCGCAAGCAAGGTCAGCAGCCCCCCTTGCGCTATTGTCCCTCTGCGCTAGTGCGGGGGCGTATGATCGACCCTTCGCCGCGACCTGACGCTGTTCCCTCCGGCTGGATATTGCAGTCGCACCGCGACACTTTCAGCGGGAGCGCAGGTCCGTTTTACTTCCGCCCGGCGGATGACCCGCTCCCGGGCGTCGGCTTCTTCGCAGAGCCTCGCCACGCCAACGCGCACGGCATGATCCACGGCGGAGCATTGCTGACGCTCGCCGACATGTCGCTTTGGGATATTTGCCGCCGCGCCGCCGGCCCCTTCAACGCGGTGACGCTGACCCTGAACTCTGAGTTCGTGGCGCCCGGACCGATCGGGCGGTTCATCATTGCAGGCGGCGAAGCGGTGAAGATCGGCAAATCGATCATGTTTGCGCGCGGCGATATTCGCTGCGACGACAGAGCGCTGCTGACGTTCTCAGGCGCGCTTAAGCGCTTTTCGTAAGCGCCTGCTTGTCGGGGGCGCGATTGCGGCGCAGCGC
>DNZB01000341.1:1543-5147 GCA_003506635.1 Parvularcula sp. | reverse complement strand
GCGGTGTCGAACTCCTTCGCCTTCGGCGGGCTCAATGCGGTGGTGGCGTTTGGGCGGGTATGAGCGCGGCGGGTAGGGTGCATTTCGCTTCGCGGATTGCACGCGAAGGCGGCAAAGTGCGAAAATCTGATTGGGGGGAACATCAATGAAACGGCTGTTTCTGGCCTGTGTTTTGTTGGCGGCCGTTGCGCTGCCGGCGCGGGGCGCCGCGCCTTCCGAGGCGCCGCCTCGATCCATTGAGGAATTTCGCGAACAGGTCGGCGCCGTTTTGAAGTCGGCGCCCGGCGCGCCTTCGGCAGGCCTTGTGCTAATCGAAAACGGCGACGTGGTCTTTCAGGGCGGTGTCGGCGTCGCCGATCACGCGACCGCCCGACTCGCTGGCGAGCAGACGCACTATCGCATCGGCTCCATTTCCAAAATGTTCGTCGCTATGGCGGTGATGCAGCAAGTCGAACGCGGAAAGCTCAGCCTCGACGCTTCTGTCGCCGAGCTTGCGCCGGAGCTGCCGCTGGAAAACAAATGGGCGGCGCAAGATCCCGTCCGGGTCGTTCATTTGCTTGAGCACACCGCCGGCTTCGACGATATGCATTATCGCAACTGGCTGACGCCGTCGGACCGCCCGCTGGCGGAAGTCGTCCGCGATCTCGACGCCGAACTTGTAGCGCGCTGGCGGCCGGGTCAGTGGCACGCTTATTCAAATCCCGGATACGCAGCAGCGGCCTATCTCGTGGAAAAATCGAGCGGCATGCGTTTCGAGGATTACGTCGATCGCGAGCTGCTCGGCCCCATCGGCATGCATGAAACTTTCTGGACGCGCGAGCCGGCCGGGTCTTCCCTGGCGGCCGGGATTGAAAAGAATGGTCAGCCGGCGCCATGGCATCAGCTTAAGTTGAGCGCGGCGGGGGCGCTGATATCGACGCCGCGCGATATGGCGAAGCTCGCCGCCTTCCTTGTCAGCCGCGGGGAAACGGCGCCGGGCGTGCTGAGCGAGGCGTCCCTGACGCGCATGGAGCGTGCGGAAACCACGGCATCTGCCCGCGCAGGTCTCACATTCTCTTATGGCCTCGGCAATTACACGCGTCAGGTGAACAATCTGGCTTTCCATGGACATGACGGATCGCTGCCCGGCTATCTGTCGACCGTCCTTTATTCGCAAGAGACCAAGATCGCTTTTGCGGTCATGGTCGCTACGAGCGACTACGACGTGTTCGCGAAGGTGCGAAAACTTGCGGCGAACTATCTGTTGCGAAATTCGGAGACGCCGAAAGAAGGCGCGTTCGACGGCGAGGCTGTCGTCGATTCCGCCAATAACGGTTATTATTATCCCGCTAATCCGCAAAATTCGCTATGGGGCGGGCTCGCGCGAACGATGAATGGCGCCCGCCTTACGGCGGAGGGCGACCGTTATCGCTTCGCGCCGCCGATCACGCCGTTTGCGGCGATCGACTATTTTCCCATGCCGGGGGAACAACTGCGCGACCCCGGCAAGTCGATGGCGACGGGCGTCTTTTTCAATGATGCGGAAGGGCGAAGGGCCTTCACCGACATCGATGCCGTTTATGTGCGCGGGTCGTGGTGGAGCGTGGCGCTGCCGCAATACGGCGTTGTCG
This sequence comes from Parvularcula sp., assembly GCA_003506635.1. Classification (GTDB taxonomy): domain Bacteria; phylum Pseudomonadota; class Alphaproteobacteria; order Caulobacterales; family Parvularculaceae; genus Amphiplicatus. The sequence goes on along the minus strand of DNZB01000341.1, from coordinate 3,537 downwards.
CGGCCGTGCTGTTGATGATCAGTACGCTTCTCTTCGCTCTGGCGTGGGCGCCGCGCCTGATGTTCGGCGGCCTGCGAGTCGCTACCCATGTCTCTACACGGGCCTGGCCGCTGCTGGCGACGCTCGTGTTCATCGCCGCCTGCGCGACGGCGACGCAGCTGCGCCTGACTGACATGCTGGGACCGAATGTCAAAACTGTCTTGTTCTCAGCGTTGGGATGGCTGTTTGGACTGCTGGCGCTGATAGGGGTTATCCAGAGCCTGCGCACGTTCCGCGCCCAGCGCCAAAAGATCATAGCCGTTCACTCGCTCGCAGCATCGCTGGCCGCGCTCTGCCTTGCGGCCTGGCTTTGGTCCATCGGGCTGCTCGGCGTTCAGCTCTGGGCGTGGTGACGAAAGCGAGCGGGGTGCTTAATGCGGTCGTGGCGTTCCAAAGAGTTTCGTAGGGCGGGTTGAGCGTAGCGATACCCGCCACGATCCAGCGCAGATTGAATTTGCGTTCACCCCGGCGCCCTCAACACCGCTCGCAATCCCCCCTTCGGCGAGCGCCCCAACGTCACATCCCCGCCATGGCTGCGCGCCACGTCGCGCACCACGGAGAGCCCGAGCCCGACGCCGCTCACCTGCTGGCTCCTTGCTTCGTCGAGGCGATAGAACGGCTTGAACACCTCGGCGTATTTGTCTTCGGGGATGCCGGGGCCGTCGTCGTCGATGGTGAATTCGACATAGGCGCCGCTGCGCTTGAGGCTCGCGGAGACTGTCTTCGCGTATTTGAGGCCGTTGCCGATGAGGTTTCCGAGCGCGCGTTTCATCGCGTCGCGGCGGGCTTCGATCATCACGCCGGCGGGGGCCTCGACCGTGACGCGCGCGGCGTCTTCGCTCCCCGATGCGACTTCGCGCAGGAGCGCGCCGGCGTCGAAGGTCACCGCCTCCTCGGTCGTCGCAAGGTCCGACGCGAATTCGAGATAGGACTGGACCATCTTCTCCATCTCGTCGACGTCGCGCTTCAATTCCGCGACGTCCTCGCTCTCGGGAAGGAAGGCGAGGGAGAGTTTCATCCGCGTCAGCGGCGTTCGAAGGTCGTGGCTGACGCCGGCGAGCATGGTCGTGCGCTGGGCGAGGTGCTTCTTGATGCGCTCGCGCATGGCGATGAAGGCGCGGCCCGCGCGGCGCACCTCCGTCGCGCCCGAAGGGCGGAATTCCGGCATGTCGCGCCCGCGCCCGAAGGCTTCGGCGGCGTTGGCGAGTTTCAGGATCGATCGCACCTGATTCCTGAGGAACACGATCGCGATCGAGCCGAGAAGGAGCGACGTGCCGATGAGCCACAGCACGAAGACGGGGCCCGTCGTCGCGAAGACGCGGTCGCGCAAGGGCAGGAACACGAGATAGCCGTCGCCCGACGCGACGCGGATTTCGACATAGCCGGGCCAGCTTTTGGTGTCGAACCAGAAGTCGCGCGCCAGTCCCTCCGTCAGCTGACGATCGAGCGTCGCGTTGTAAAGGTTGAAGGGCGAGAGCTTGTTGCGCTCCGGCAGGGCCTTTCGCGGCTCATATCGCGTCGAGATGTCAAGGTCGTCATAGGCCATCGCAATGACGCGGCTGCGCGCTTCCGGCGTTTCCGCCGTCTCATAAAGCCTCGTCAGCAGCGCGATCTGGCCGGCGGCGTTCGCCGACTGGTTCGCGGTCACCGTGTCCCAGTGGCGGTCGAAAAAGACCCAGGTGATGACCGACTGCATGAGGAAGACCGGCAAGATCACGATTAGCGCGACCCGGCCATAAAGGCTTTTCGGCAAGAGGCGCTTCCACATCGCGTCAGTCGGGGATCAGCATATAGCCGACGCCGCGCACGGTCTGGAGATAGAGCGGCGTCCTCGGATCGTCCTCGATCTTCTTCCTGATGCGCGTGATCTGCACGTCGATCGAACGCTCCATCGGCGTTTGCGTCTGCTCGGCGAGGGCGGCGCGCGAGATCGCCTCGCCGGGCTTGGCGGCGAG
>DNZB01000341.1:0-1211 GCA_003506635.1 Parvularcula sp. | reverse complement strand
GCCGGCGAAATGCAGCACCTGGCGGTCGCGCTTGACCGGGTGCGCGCGGCGCAGGAGCGCGTTGATGCGCAGAAGGAGTTCGCGCGGTTCGAACGGCTTGGAAAGGTAATCGTCAGCGCCGCGCTCAAGGCCCTCGATCCGGTCCTCTGGAAGCCCGCGCGCGGTGAGGAGGAGGATCGGCACGTTCGAGGCCGCGCGGATTTTTTCCGTAAGGTCGAACCCTGTAAGGCCAGGCATCATCACGTCGAGAATGAGAAGATCGAAATCGACCGAGCCGAGGAGCCCGCGCGCCTCCGCCCCGTCCCGGGCGACGGACACGCGATAGCCGTTCTCCGTCAAATAGCGCTTGAGCAGCGCGCGGATGCGATCATCATCGTCGACGACGAGGAGGTGGGCCGCCTTTTCCGGCGCCGGTTGCGGGGTCTTCATGGCCGCTTCTCGATTTTCTCACCGTTGCCGTTACGCGCGTCGTCATCCGGGCCGGCGAGCATCGCCGCCGCTTTCAAAGCGTACTCCGCGCCGCTCCAGAAGGTAAGGACGGCCGCAGCCCAGAAGAGCCCGGACGCGAACGGACGAAGCCCGTCGCCGACCAGCCCGCCGGGGGCCGCAGCAAGAAGGAGGCCGGTCGCGATCAGCTGCGCCGCCGTCTTCCATTTCGCAAGGCGCGTGACGGCGAGCGTCCGCCCCCGCTGCGCGACCGCCTCGCGCAGGCCGCTGACGAGGATCTCGCGCAGAATGATGACCAGCGCCGCGGCGACGCCGGCGCCCGCGATGACGCCGTTGCGGATGAGAAGGATGAGCGCCGCCGAAACGAGAAGTTTGTCCGCAAGCGGATCGAGCGCGGCGCCGAGCGCCGATGTCTCCCGTCTTGCGCGCGCGACCATGCCGTCAAGGAAATCCGTCGCCCCGGCGATGAGGAAGAGGACGAGCGCGCCCGTCATCGCAGAGCGGGCGTCGATGAAGAACATCGCCGCAAAGGGCGCGATGAGGGCGATGCGCGCGAGAGTGATGAGATTGGCCATGCCCCGCGCCATTACACCGCCTTTTCAGCGCCGGCCATGCGCGGCGATGACATGAGCGACGGTTTCGGTGACGCGCCTGCCGGTCGGCAGGTCGAGAAACTCGTTCGGTCCGTGCGCGTTGGAATTGGGCCCGAGCACGCCGGTGACGACGAATTGCGACTTCGGGAAAACGCGCCCCAGCATCGCCAT
>DNZB01000007.1:4268-5371 GCA_003506635.1 Parvularcula sp. | reverse complement strand
GCGCCGGGAAAGTCCTTGCGCGTCGGCTATCTCACCGCGGATTTCTTCGGCGACCACCCCGTCGCGCAATTCCTCGCCCCGCTGGTCGAACGCCATGCCGCGCGCGGCGACATCGTCTCGATCGCCTATGACGCGCGCCCGAAAGACGACGGCGCCGCGGCGCGGATGCGGCGGCTCGTCACGGTCAGGACGATCGACGCGCTTGAAGACGACGCGGCGGCGAACCTCATTCGCGCCGACGATCTCGATCTTCTCGTCGATCTCTCCGGCCACACCAGCGGGCGGCGCCTCGCGGTTCTGGGGCGCCGCCCGGCGCCGGTTCAGGCGTCGTTCATCGGCTATCCGTCGACGACCGGCTATGCGGCCGTCGATTATCTCATCGGAGACGGCGCGCTTTTCCCGGCGGCTGATGAAACTCTCTATACGGAGCGCCTCGTCCGCCTCCCGCAGTCGTTCCTCGCCTTCGCTCCGCCGCCGCCGATGCCCGCGCCCGTGCCGGCGAGGAAAGCGGGTCCTGTCGTTTTCGGCTCGCTCAATCATCTCCCAAAGCTCAATGACGGCGTCATTGCGCTGTGGGCTGACGTGCTGAAGGCTGCGCCGGGCGCCGCGCTGCTTCTTCAATGCGCCGCCTTCGCCGAGCCCGAAACGCGCGCCGGCCTCGCCGGGGCCTTCGTCGCGCACGGGATCGGCGGCGAACGCCTGCGCCTTGAACCGCCGCAGTCCTTCGCCGAGGCGATGACGCGCTACGCGGAAATCGACATCGCACTCGATCCCTTTCCCTATAACGGGGGCACTACGACCGCGCATGCGCTTTACATGGGCGTTCCGGTCGTGACGCTTTCAGGACGCTATTTCTGCGGCCGCATGGGCGCCAGCCTTCTTTCCGCCGCCGGCCGGCCGGAATGGATCGCCGCGACGCCCGCAGACTATGTGCGGATCGCCGCCGGGCTCGCGGCGCGCATCGCGGCGGGCGAAGCGCTGCGCGCGGACCTGTTGGGCGCAAACCCGCGCGCGCCGCTGTTCGATGTCGATCAGTGGGCGGATGATGTGGCGGCGGCGTATCGAGCGATGGCGGGCGACGCCTTACCCCTTTGAAGGCGAAG
>DNZB01000007.1:0-3922 GCA_003506635.1 Parvularcula sp. | reverse complement strand
CGCGAAACCGGGGCCCATCTCCAGGCTTGCGCCGTCGTTCGCGCCCGCAAGTCAGGAGATGGTCCCCGGATCGGTTTCGCCGTCCGGGGTGACGGCGTTTCGAGATGCGCCGCCGCGGCTGTTCCGCCCAAGCCCAAGGCGTCCGCCGGCGCGCAATTTCTCCCACCAGCTGCGATTGGCGATATACCATTCGGCCGTGCGGCGCATGCCTTCCTCGACCGTAAGGGAAGGCTTCCAGCCGAGTTCCCGGCTGATTTTCGTCGCGTCGATCGCATAGCGCAGATCATGCCCCGGCCGGTCGGTCACGAATTCGATAAGGTCGGCGTGTGCGTGGTTTTTCGGCGTCAGCTCATCCATCAGGGTGCAGATCATGCGGACAAGGTCGATATTGCGCCGCTCGTTCCAGCCGCCGATATTGTAGGTCTCGCCGAGCCGGCCTTTTTCAAGCACGGTCAAGAGCGCCTCGGCGTGGTCCTCGACATAGAGCCAGTCGCGCACGTTCTCGCCCTTGCCGTAGACGGGAATCGGCCTTCCTTCGAGCGCGGCGATCAGGGCGACAGGGATCAGCTTTTCCGGAAACTGGAACGGCCCGTAATTGTTGGAGCAATTGCTGGTCACGACGGGCAGCTTGAACGTCTCGGCCCAGGCGCGGGCGAGAAAATCGGAAGCGGCCTTCGACGCCGAATAAGGCGAGTTCGGGCGATAAGGCGTCTCCTCGGTGAAAAAGCCGGTCGGCCCCAGCGCGCCGTACACCTCGTCCGTCGAAACGTGATGGAAGCGAAACCGATCCTTCGCCGCGCCGGAAAGCCCGTCATAATAGCGCCGCGCTTCCTGCAGCAGCGCAAAGGTGCCGGCGATGTTGGTTTCGATGAAGGCGCCCGGCCCGTCGATCGAACGGTCGACATGGCTTTCGGCGGCAAGGTGCATGATCGCGTCCGGCCGGTGCGCGTCAAGCGCGGCGCGAACGCCGGCGCCGTCGCAAATGTCCGCCCGCACGAAAGCGTAGCCCGGGCGCGCGTCATAGCCGGCGAGATTTTCAAGGTTCGCCGCATAGGTCAGCTTGTCGAGATTGACGACGCTCATTCCCTTGTCGAGCGCGCGCCGCACGACCGCCGAGCCGATGAACCCCGCCCCGCCCGTCACCAGAATCTTCATTGGAATTTCCCACGCGACCAGAATTTGCGCGCCCTCATAAGCGAAACCGCAGCGAGGGCCAACCGCAAGGGTTAACCGAAGATGGGCGCGCAGGCCGCAATTCGATTTGCACGCGGCGGGCGGCCGGGCGAGCATCGCCGCCATGAAATCCTGCGCTTTCGCGCTCGCGCTTGTCCTTGCTGTCCCGGCGCGGGCCGCCGACCTTTCCGCGGCGGACGCGCTGACCTTCGCTGCGGCGCTGACGCGCGCCGGGCCGGGGGATCGCATCCTTGTTGCGCCCGGCGCTTACGCCGACGCGGTCATCGGCCCGCGGCGCGGGCAAGGGGCGCTGACGATCGCCGCGGCGAACCCCGCCGATCCGCCGGTCTTCCGCTCGATCCTCATACGCGAGGCGGACGGACTGACGCTTGAAAATCTGCGCGTCGCTTTCGGCGTTTCGCCTGCGCCGCAGTCGGAGCGCGCCGTCGAAATCCGGCAGTCGAGCCGGATTCGCCTTCGCGGCCTCGCAATTTCCTCCGCGGCGAACGCCGACGCGGCCGACGATGCGACGGGCCTCATCATCCGCGACAGCCGCGACGTCATGGTTGAAGCCTCGTCGTTCACGGACGTCTTTCGCGGCGCCGTTCTCTATGACAGCGCCGGCGTCGCGATCCGCGCCAGCCGCTTCGCGCGGCTCGGTTCCGACGGCGTCGCCGGGCGCGGCGCGCAAGGGCTCGTCATTGAGAATAATACGTTTACGGATTTTACCCCGGCCGATCCCGTCAGATGGCACCCGGACGCCGTTCAATTGTGGTCGCGCGGGGCCGAACGCGCCAATGAACGCATCGTCATCCGCGGCAACGACATCAGCCGCGGCGCCGGCGCGCCCGCGCAAGGCGTATTCCTGAAAACGCCGGAAATCCGCTCGCGCGACATCCTCATCGAAGGCAACCGCATCGAACAGGCGATGGGGCAGGGCGTCTTCGTTCAAAATGCGGCGGATGTGACGATCCGCGGCAACACGCTCATCGCCGCCGAACCCGTCCTCCACCCGCCCGCGATCGAAGTGCGCGCGCCGTTTGCGAACGTCGTCGTCGAGGATAATGCGGCGCCGAAATTCCGGCTGCCGGCGGGGGTGGCGGCGCACGGAAACCGGAGGACTGACTGAACGCCATGGCATTTAAGGGGAGAGAAGCGGCCTCACCGCGCTCCCGCCCGTTCCGCATAGCTCCACGCCATCGCCGCGAGCGGGGGGACGCTTTGGCCCATTTTGACGCCCTCGGGGGATGACGCATTGCCGGCGAGCGCGCGCGCATAAACCCCCTGCGCGATCGAGGCGAGGCGGAACATGTTGTAAGCGAGGCAGAAGTCGAGGCCGGCGAGCGAAGCGCGCCCGGTTTTTTCGCAATAGCGCGCGGCCGCCTCATCGAGCGACGGGACGCCGAGCGCGTCAAGGTCAAGCCCGGCAAGACCGCCCCGGATCGACGGCGGGAAATGCCATACCATCAGGAAATAGGTGAAATCGGCGAGCGGGTGGCCGAGCGTTGACAATTCCCAGTCGAGCACCGCGCGCACTTTCGGCGCGCGTCTGTCGAAGATGACGTTGTCGAAGCGGAAATCGCCGTGGACGATCGACGTCGCATCGTCCGCCGGAATGTTGTTCGGCAGCCAGGCGATCAGCTTTTCCATCGCCTTAATGTCGGCCGTCTTCGCCGCGACATATTGCTTGCTCCAGCGGTCGATCTGGCGCGCGAAATAATTTCCCGGCTTGCCGAAATCGCCGAGGCCCGCTCCGTCGATGTCGATCATGTGCAGCTGCGCCATCACGTCGACCAGCTCCATGAACAGCGCGCGTCGTTCGTCCCGCGGAACCTCCGGCAGGCTGGCGTCCCAGAAGATGCGGCCGTCGACGAAGTCCATGATGAAAAACGCCGTGCCGATGACGCTTTCGTCCTCGCAATTGGCGAAGGTCCTCGGCGCTGGAAAGCCCAAAGGCCCGAGCGCCGTCATCACCCGGTATTCGCGCTCGACCGCATGCGCGGAAGGAAGGAGCTTTCCGGGCGGCTTGCGGCGCAGCACATATTTGCGCGCGGGCGTCGTCAGGAGGTAGGTCGGGTTCGACTGGCCGCCCTTGAATTTCTCGACGGTGAGCGGGCCCGCGAAGCCGTCGACGCGGTCCTTCATGTAGCGCGCCAGCGCGGCTTCATCGAATTTCAACCGCTCAGGCGTCGCGGTGACGCCGGTGAACTCCGCCCCGCTCACGCCTCACCCCTTTGCGAAATGTTCAAAGACGAGATAGCCGCCGATGATGACGAAGCCCGCGCCCGCGATCAGCTTCAGCGGCAGGAAGGCGAGCCAGCGCTCCGCCGCGGCGCCCAGAACGACCGCAAGGCCCGTCGCCGCGACAAGCGCGAGCGCGGCGGCGGCGAAAACGGTCAGCGGCGAGGAACGCCCGTCCGCGGCGAACAGCATGGTCGCAAGCTGCGTCTTGTCGCCAAGCTCGGCGAGGAAGACGGAGAGGAAAATCGCAAGGAAAGCTTTCATGCGGCGACCGTTTTCAGTTTGCGGTGAAAGTCAAGGAACGCGGCGAGCGTGCGGTCCGGCGCTTCCGTATGCGGATAATGGCCGATCGTTTCGAACAGCACGGCGTCGGCGTTCGGAACCTGTTCTTTGTAATAGTGATAAAGATGCGCGCCGGATACCGGATCGGCGCCGCCGTCGATGAGGCGCAAGGGAACGCGCGCCGCCTTGAGGGCGCCGACCCAGCGCGCGCGATTGGCGCGCCGCT
>DNZB01000294.1:457-4327 GCA_003506635.1 Parvularcula sp. | reverse complement strand
GTGTTGTCCTCCGCAACGAGTACTTTGACGCCGGCGAACGGCGTTTCGCCGACGACGCCGGCTGAACCGAGCGCCGCGCGCGCTTCCTGCGCTTTTTCGATCGCGCGCCCTTGAAGGCAAGCGACGATCGTGTCGAGCAGCATCGAGCCGCGCGCCGGCTTCACGAGATAAGCGTCGAAGAGAGCGTCCGCTGGCTCATCGGGCGCGCCCTTGCGGCCCGAGGATGTCAGCAGAACGAGCGGAATCGCAATGGTCGCGGGACCCTGCCGCAAGCGCCGCGCAAGTTCGACGCCGTCCATCCCCGGCATTTGATGATCAAGGATCGCAAGATCATAGGGCGCGCCGTCACGCGCGGCGGATTGCGCCGCGGCGAGCCCCTCGGCGGCCGAAGCGAACGCCTCGGGTCTGAGGCCCCAGGCGCTAAGTTGCTCGATGAGAATGTCGCGATTGACAGCGAGATCGTCGACAATCATGGCCCGTACGCCGACGATATCGTCCGCCGACGGTGTAACGGCGGCCGCGGCCGGATCGATGCGCAGCGGCGCGCGCATGACGAAGCGCGACCCTTCGCCGATTTTGCTCGTCGCGACAATCTCTCCGCCCATCGCCCGAACCAGCTGGCGAGTGATTGCAAGGCCCAGCCCGGTGCCGTCATGGCGGCGCGCGGCGGAGCTGTCCGCCTGCTCGAAGGCGTGAAAGATCGTTTCGAGCTTGTTCGCAGGAATTCCGCAGCCGGTGTCTTCAACTGCGATCTCGATGTCAGCTGTCTCGCCCCGCCGGCGCCCAGAAACGTGAATAAGGACATGGCCCTTGTCGGTGAACTTGACCGCGTTTCCGAGAAGGTTCGTGACGACCTGGCGGATGCGTCCAGGGTCGCCGATGAAGCGGTGGCCGAGAGTCGGTTGGTAACGCAGCATCAGCTCAAGGCCCTTCTGCTGAACGCTTGCGTTCAATAGCGCAATCACGTCCTCGATCGCTGCGCGCAAATCAAACGGCGTTTCCGCGATCTGCATTTTTCCAGCTTCGAGCTTTGAGAAGTCGAGAATGTCGTTGATGATCGTCAGGAGATTGTCGCCGCTCGATACGATCACCTGCGCCATTTCGCGCTGCCGCGGAGTAAGGTTTGTATCAAGGAGCAGCGACGCCATGCCGACGACGCCGTTCATCGGGGTCCGGATTTCGTGGCTCATATTGGCGAGGAAGGCGGCCTTCGCTTGCGCTGCGGCTTCGGCGCCCTCCTTCGCTTCAGTGAGTTCGACGGTCAGCGCCTCAAGCTGCTGCTCGCGCTGCTTGATCGCGGTCATGTCGGAATAGGTCGCGACATAACCGCCGCTCGGCCGGCGGCGGAAGCTTTCCGTGATGACGCGGCCGTCCTTCTGGGTGCGAACGATCCGGAAGACGCCCGATTCCTCCAGCGAAATCTCAAGGTCCTCCAGATAATCGGCGATGACGCCGAACGAATAGGCGCCGTCGTCGATCCAGCCTCGGATCAGCGGGACAATGCTTTCGCCCTTGCGCCAGGCGGAAGAGGGAAGCCCTGAAAGCGCCGCCGCCTTTGCGTTCGCGGCGACGATTCTGAGGTCGTCGTCGAGCACCGCAAGGCCGTCGGCCATCGACGAGATGACCTCGTCAAGCATGGAATTGCGCGCCAGAAGCTCCGCGGTGCGGTCAGCGACAGTCTGTTCGAGGCGCGCATTCGCCTCCGCCAGCATGCGCCGATTGCGTTCGGCCTCGTTGCGGGCGCGCATTTCGGCGGTGACGTTGCGGGCGACGCCGCGAAAGCCGGCGAAGCGCCCGTCCGCGTCGAACACCGGCTTTCCGCTCCGCGCGATCCAGAGCGCTTCGCCGTTCGGCGCCGCCATTTCGCTGATCACGTCCTTGAAGGGCCGGCGCTGTTCAAGCGTTTCGCGGTATCGGCGAAGCTCCTCAAAGGAGGCGCCGCTTCGATCAGCGCCGAGCTGCGACCCTATCAGCGCGCTATGGTCGATGCCGGTGTTGTCGCGCGCACGCCCTGAAATGAAGGTGTACCGCAACCGCGCGTCAGTCTCCCACACCCAGTCGGAGGCGCTCTCCGCATAATCCTGGAACCGTTTTTCGCTCTCTTCGAGCGCCTCGCGGGCGTTGACGCGCTCTGAAATGTCGGAGGTCCAGCCGCGGACGCCGAGATACCCGCCGTCGTCGGCGAAATAATGCCGCATCGACATTGAAACGGTGCGCGTTTCGCCCGCATGGTCGATAATCCTGTAGACGAAGTTGCGGATGTTGCGCTTTTCGCGCAGCGCCTCCCGTATGGCGGCGCGGGTTTCCTCGCCGCTTACATAAAACCCTTCCGAGAAGGCTTCGGCGAGCGGCTTCCCGATAAGCGTCTCGGCTTCCTTTCCGAGAACTTCGCGCAAGCGAGGCGAGACGTAGATCAGACGAAAATCCGCGTCAGTCTCCCACGCCCAGTCGGAGGCCATCTCCATGAACGCGCGAAGTTGCTCGCGCGCATGCTGGCGTTGACGTTCGGCGTCCGATTCCTGCAAGGTCAGACGTTCAAGAAGCCCGCCCATTCGCCAATATTGGCGGACGCCGATCGGCGCGGAGGCCAGAACGATCAGGGCAACGATTTTTTCGGTGAGATCGCCGGTGAAAAGCAAATACGCCGGGTAGGGAACGCTTGTCAGGATCATCATGGCGCGCGCGGCGGTCTTGACCGGCGCAAGCGACATGCCGACGCCGACGCCGCAAAAGGCGATCCACATCAGGACGATGATGCTTTCCCCTTCGCGCGCCAAAGTCTCCAGCGCAAATCCGTATCCGGTCAGGAATACGGCGAGCAAGGCGGAAAGGCCGGGCGCCGACTTGATCAGCTGCTCTTTCTTTTCCAGCGGCTCGGCGCCGGGGTCGGTGCGCAGCCAAAAGGCGATGCGGTGCGCGACGCCGACCGAAAGCGCGGCCTGGAAAAATCCGATCAGCGCCGGGGCGCGCTCGAAGAAATTGATCGCGACCAGAAATGAACAGACAAGAACGCCGCTGTAGATGGCGGGCAGCATGCGCTGCAGTTCTTCGAACTGGCGCACGCGCACAATCGGCGCCGCCGCGCCGGCTCCGAGAGCCGCTGTCAGAAATTCGATCCCTCGCGCCATCTTGTCGCGCGCCGCTCCCCTCAAACTCGCTAATTTGTAGGGGACGTTGCGTTAATTGACGGTTTACCGTGGCGGGCGGATAATCGAGCCAATCCGGGCCAGAAGGTCCCGGCAGCTGCGACCGCGGGCGGGTTGGCGTGAACCTTCGCCTGCCATCGCACTTCCTTTCGCGGACAATAGGTCGCGAGGGGCCCATACGCTCGCCGATGTGAGAGCGAAATCAGCGCACGACGGTCAGCCGCTCAGCCGCGCGCGTGACGCCGGTATACAACCAGCGCGCGCTGTGTTCGCGAAAAGCGTAGCTTTCGTCGAAGAGAACGACTTCGTCCCATTGCGAGCCTTGCGCCTTATGGACGGTCAGGGCGTAGCCGAAATCGAATTCATCGGCGGACTTCCGCGCCGCCCACGGCACGTTTTCAGGTCCGTCGGTGAACAGCGCCTTCGGAACGGAAATCGTCACCTGCTTGCCGCCGTCTTCGGGCGCGACCGACATGCGCGCGCGGTCGCCGCGCGGGGCTTTTCGCAGCGTCACGGTCCATAGCCCGCCGTTAAGGAGCCCCTTCGCCTTATTGTTCCGGAGACAGACGAGTTTTTCCATTGCCTCAGGGCAGGGATCGTTATGGCCCTTCAAGTCACGGATGCGGTCATTGAAGCGCTTGCGCGTGCGGTTCGTCCCCACCAGCACTTGATCGGCGCTGAGAATAAGATCAGGCGTCACCTCATCCTTGCGGATTATGCGGCA
>DNZB01000294.1:0-347 GCA_003506635.1 Parvularcula sp. | reverse complement strand
TCCTGAGGCAGACGAGCTTCTCCGTCGCTTCCGGCAGCGCGTCCGCATGGCCCTTGAGCTCCCGGATGCGGTCGTTGTAGCGCTTGCGCGTGCGGTTGACGCCGACAAGCACCTGATCGGCGCCGAGGATGCGGTCCTTGTCGACCGCAGCGCGCGANNTCATCCTTGCGGATTATGCGGCATAGATGATCGCCGCCGAAATCATCTGAGCCGGTCTGGGGGCGTCCCTCGCGAATTTGCATCGAAAGTCGGATGATCGGGTTGTCACGCGCCTGGCGGTGAATTTCCGTCAGCATGAAGTCGGGCGCGGTCTCGGTGAAGAATCCGCCGCCCTTGACGGGCGGCAA
>DNZB01000398.1 GCA_003506635.1 Parvularcula sp. | reverse complement strand
AATCGGCGATTGAAATTTCGGCGATCAGTTCGCCGTCGCGGTAGAACGCCCAATCGAGGCAATTCGTATAAATGAGGTTCGAGAGTGCGCCGACATAGCGCTTTTTTTGATCCTCGTTCGGCCCCTTCATTTTCGTGAGATCGACGCCGAGGTCTTTCGCCTCGCAATGGCCGATGACGATCTCGCCGCGCTGAAAAACGAAGTCCGGCGCGCCGACTTTCTCGCGCCGCGGCTCGTTCGTCGCGGTAATGCCCGGCGCAAGGCTATTGAAAAGCTTGGAGAGCGCGGGCCGGTAAGAATGCTCGGTTGCGTTGCCTTTTTTATAGACGGCGTCGACTTCGTTCAGGAAAGAAATTATCGACAAGTCGATTACCCTTGTTCAGCACCAGTCGGTTTCAATGACGGAGATGGCACGGTTTGCGGAAAAGGGGGACCCGATTTTCAGTTGAGTCCCCGTCGCCGAATCGGCGAATTGAGGTGGCGATGCCCGCGCGCCCCGACCAGCTAGCGCTTTTTGACCCTGCGGAAACGCCGGCCGCCGAGGGGCCGTCATGGTCGCGTGTTGCGGGCGCGCGGCGCGCGGTGTTCGGAAATCTCGCAGTTCTGAGGAAGGCGACGCCCGCTGCCGTCAACGCGCCCGCCTTTGTGGCGTGGGAAGCCGGCTTCCGCCAGTTGTGCGACCTTCTGCCGGAGGCCGAGCGCCTTGAGGCTCTGCGTGCATTCGAGGCTGATTGCGCACGGTTGCGCGCTCTGTCTCCGCAGTCCTTTGAATAAGCGGTCGCTGCGCCCTCTCGCCTTTCGCGCGTTATCCTGTAACTTTGCTCCCGCGCGCGATCCGCCATCGGCCGGGGGGCCGGGGGTTGCGCCGGGTGGGGCTGATGCCGCTCAATGTTTTTTCGATCGCGGGGGAGGCGCTCAATTTCGGCTGGCGCCGGTTTGAGACGATTTTGCGCGCCGGCTGGCTGCCTTTGACCCTGATCCTCGTCTTCAACATGGCGAGCGTGTTTCTCTGGCTGTCGCTCGCCTATGGCGAGGCGATCACTTTCACCGATGTCGCCGCGTCGGGCGCGCGCTGGCCGCAGGTGATCGCGCTGGCGCAGCAGAAGGCGGCGGAACAAGCGGGCGCCGGCCCGGCGCTGGCGCTGCAGGCGGGATCGCTGATCGTCACGGCGATGCTGGTCGCCTCGTTCATGGCGCCCCTGATCCGCTATGCGGGGCTTGGCGAGCGCCCCGCGCGCGGGCTCCTTCGGGCGCCCTTCGGGCCTGACCAGATCCGGTTCCTGGCGGCGGGCGCGCTGTCGAGCGTCGTTTTCGCGCTCGCGGTCTATGCGCCGGTGACGATGATGACGACGGCGGTTCTCGGCTTCATGGGAACGGCGATGACGACGCCTTACGCCACCTTCCCCGACGCTGATAGTCTGCACACGGCGCAAATCATCCTCGGCGCGGACCGCTTCGGCGTGCGCTGGCTTTATGGCTGGCAGGTCTGGAGCCTTGCGGCGGCGGCGTTCGCCGCGCTGCTCATCTCGGTGGTTTTCGGGCATGTCGCGCCGCGCGCCGAAGACCGGAAGGCGGGCATCGGACCCTTGGGGCGCGGGCTCGGGACGGTTCTCGCCTTCGCGGCCTTCTTCGGCGCGGCGGCGTGGCTATATGCGCAGGCCCCCGGCGTCGCGGCCCTTGATGCGACGGCGAAGGCGGACGGGCTCTCCGGCGTGCTCTTCGCCGTCGCGGCGGGCGCTTTCGCGGCTTTTGTCGGGCTCAGGCTTTTTCCTTATGCCGGCGTCGCCGTCTGTCGCCGGTCGATGGCGATCGCGGGGTCGCTGCGCGTGACGCGGCGCTTCAACCTCTTTCGCCTGCTCGCGGTTTTCGGCCTCCTTGCCGCGGTGCTCGCCGGCGCGCAGCTGCTGCTCGTCTTTCTGACGGGACAAGTCGGCGCCGCGCTTACGGGCGTCATCGCCGCCGCGCAAGGGGCGGCGCGGCTTGAGGGCGGCGACGCAAACGATGCGCTGCGCGCGGGGATCTGGTTGTGGGCGGCCGGCGGGGTCGTCGCCAACGCGTTGTGGACGCTTTTCACCTATGGCGTCACGGCGGGATTGATGGGCCGCCTTTATCGCGAAAGCGAGCGGGTCTAACGCGACCCCGGCGCGACGAGCGCGGTCGCGCCGCCGACGAGCGCAAACAGCAACGCCGCCGCCAGCAGCGGCGCGGCGCCAAAATCGATGCCGACGGCGCCGTCGGCGATCACCAGGCTCGCCATTGACGGCAGCGCGCCCTTGATCGCCGTTGCAAGCGCGCCGAATTGCGATGCCGCGACGGCGCCGCCAAGGGCGCCCGCCGCGCCGACGGCGATCAGGCGCAATCGTTCTGCGCGGCGGACCCTTTCCAGCGTGCGCGCGGCGAAGCTATCGCCCTCAAAGCGCCGCGTCAGCGCCGCGAAGTCCTTTGACAACAGCGTTTCGATCGTCATTGGCGTCCTCCTGATGCGCAAGGGGTCATGGCCGCGGGTTCGCCGGTCATCGCCGCGCGCAGTTTGTCGCGCGCGCGCGCCACGAGCGTCTTCACCGTGCCGAGCGGCGCGGCCATCGCGCTCGCCG
>DNZB01000059.1 GCA_003506635.1 Parvularcula sp. | reverse complement strand
CGCTCGAAGCGAAACACTGAACCGCAAGGGCGGGCCAGACCATGTCAATTTTGGGCGTTCGTGAGCGCATCCGTGCGCCGATCCGCGCACGGCTTGACCACGCGGCGACGGCGTTTCTCGCTGGCGACGGCGCGCCGCGCGTCGAATTCTCTTCGCCGAAAGGCGAAGCGGCGCTGACCGACCCGGACTCGGTTTCGTGGCGCATCTTTAAGAACCCCGTCGCGCTTTTCGTCGGCGGCGTGACGGCGGTCATTCTCGAACTCGCTGAGCCGCGCATCAGGACCGGCGTCTGGGAACACACGACCTTTCGCACCGATCCAGTCGCGCGCTTGCGGCGAACGGGCCTTGCCGCGATGGTCACTGTCTATGGCGCGCGCAGCGTCTCTGAGAAAATGATCGCCGGCGTCGGCCGGATGCATGCGCGCATTGGCGGCGTGACGCCCTCCGGCGAGCCTTATCGCGCGACTGACCCGGAACTCATGAACTGGGTGCAGGCGACGGCGGCCTTCGGTTTTCTGGAAGCCTATCATGCCTATGTCGCGCCCCTTCCGGGCGCCGAGCGCGACCGGTATTTCAGCGAGGGACAAGCGGCGGCGCGGCTTTACGGCGCGACGGGCGCGCCGCGCTCCCGCGAGGATTGGGACGCGCTTTACAAGCATATGCGGCCGCGGTTCGAGCGCTCGGACATCATCTTCGAATTTCTTTCGATCATGCGCGCCGCGCCCGCGCTTCCCGGCCTTGTCCGCCTCACGCAAGGTACGCTCATCCGGGCGGCGATTGATCTCGTTCCAGCGGATGCGCGGCAGATCCTCGGGCTCGACAGGTCGTTCGGGCTTCGACCTTTCGAAAAGCTTTTCGTCCGCCGCATGGGCAAGCGCGCCGATCGTTGGCCGCTGCCTTCAAGTCCGGCGGCGCAGGCGTGCGTGCGTATGGGACGGCCTGCGGATTATCTTTATCGCAAGAAGTAACGGGCCGGGACCGTTCCGACGCTCCGCGGGCGGGGATGGGCGCCGCGTTCCTCTGCCGGCTCGATTGACGCCTGAGGCGCGGTTTGCGCGAGGCCCGCTTCCGGCCTAAGGAGACGGCGTTTTGTTGCCGGAATAGCGCCCCTCCATGACCGCAATCACGCCTGAAATCGTCGCCGCCCACAAGCTGACCGCCGACGAATATGAAAAGATCAGGACCCATCTCGGCCGCGAGCCCAATCTGCTGGAGCTCGGCATCTTTTCCGTCATGTGGTCGGAGCACTGTTCCTACAAATCCTCGCGGCGGCTTTTGAAGAAATTGCCGACCTCGGCGCCGTGGGTGGTGCAAGGGCCGGGCGAGAACGCCGGCGTCATCGACATCGGACCGAACGCCGACGGCGTGCCGCTCGTCGCGGTGTTCAAGATGGAAAGCCACAACCACCCTTCCTATATCGAGCCGTATCAGGGCGCGGCGACAGGCGTCGGCGGCATCATGCGCGATGTTTTCACCATGGGGGCGCGCCCGGTCGCAAACATGAACGCGCTGCGCTTTGGCGCATGGGATCACGCCAAGACGCGCCACCTCGTCTCGGGCGTCGTTGCAGGCGTCGGCGGCTACGGCAATTGCATGGGCGTGCCGACGGTCGGCGGCGAAACGAATTTCGACGCACGCTACAATAACAATATTCTCGTCAACGCGATGACGGTCGGCGTCGCGGAGAAGCACCGTATCTTTTATTCAGCGGCGCGCGGCAGCGGGAATCCCGTCGTTTATGTCGGTTCGAAAACGGGACGCGACGGCATTCACGGCGCGACCATGGCCTCGGCCGAGTTCGACGGCGCCTCGGCGGAGAAGCGCCCCACAGTGCAGGTCGGCGATCCGTTCACGGAGAAATTGCTGCTGGAAGCGTGCCTTGAGCTTATGGCGTCCGACGCGATTATCGCCATTCAGGACATGGGCGCGGCGGGACTTACGTCTTCCTCCTGCGAGATGGCGGCGAAGGGCGGGGGCGGTTTCGATCTTGATCTTGACCGCGTGCCGCAGCGCGAAGAAGGCATGACGGCCTACGAGATGATGCTCTCCGAAAGTCAGGAGCGCATGCTGATGGTGCTGAAGCCAGGACGCGAAGAGGCCGCCAAAGCGATCTTCGACAAATGGGGCGTCGATTTCGCCGTCATCGGCGTCACGACGAACAGCGGCCGGCTTGTCATCCGCCACAAGGGCGCCGTCGAGGCCGACCTTCCCGTCAGCCGGCTGACTGACGGCGCGCCGAGCTACGATCGGGCGCAAGCGCCGCTGACGCCGCCGGCTCCGCTCGCCGATCCAGTGGTCGTCATTCGCGACGCGATCGTCTCGGTGAAAGCGCCCGGCAAATCCAGGGAAGAATACGCCGCCATCGTCAACGCGCTCATCGAAGACCGCGTTTCTCCGATGCCGGGCGTCGACGCCGTCGGGACGAGCAAGGCGAACAAGCATTCTGCGCAGCTTTACGTGCGCCTTCGTCCGGACGCGCAGGACAGTTTCGCGCCGCTTGAAGAGGCGGTGATGAATCTTAAGGCTGCGGGCGTCGTAACCGACGCGGACTTCCATTCCAGCGAGAACACCGTCGATCTTGCGGAAAGCCCAGGCGGGTTATTCATGCTGACGGCGCTTGGTCATTTGATGCAATCGCCTGACCTTTGCTCCCGCCGCTGGATCTGGGAGCA
>DNZB01000058.1:7404-8870 GCA_003506635.1 Parvularcula sp. | reverse complement strand
GATTTCCTCCTCGCCCTCGCAGATGAGCGCGATGTTGACCGGCGGCTTCACGCCCGCCTCGCGCATCGCATGAAGCCCGGCGAGGAACGTCGCTTCGGGGCCTTTCTGGTTCGTCGCGCCGCGGCCCATGATCGCCTTGCCGAAGCCGGCGCGATCGACAATGCGCGCTTCAAGCGGGGGCGAGGACCATTCGGCGGCGTCAAACTGCTTCACGTCATACATGAAATAGATGCCGACCCAGCGGTCGGCGCCGTTGTCCATCACGCCGACGACGCCCGGATGTCCGTCCGTCGCGATGCGCGCGACCTGCGAGAAGCCGGCGTCGCGCGCGAGCGCCATCATGTAGGCCGCGCCTTCCTCCATCCTGGAGTTCTCCGCCGCGATCGAGGCGTTGCGGACCCAGTCCTGGATGCGCGCGATTGACGCCGGGAGCTGCATCTCGACCGCCTTGCGGATCGCCGCCATCGCGCCTGAATTCGCGAGCGCCGCGCCCGGCTGAAAAATGAAGGGGCTCGCCGCCGCCGCGCTGATCAGGGCGCGCCGGTCGATGTCGGTGCTGAAGTTTTTCTGGTCGGTCATGGCGCGCTCCGCGTTGCTGGAAGCGGCAAGGCTATCGCGTGTCGCGAGGTGTTGGCGAGGGCTGAAAAAGGCGCCTTTCGGCTTGGCTCGTCTGCTGAATTTTCGGCCTTCCATGCGGGTTCCAGCCCCAAAATACGGATTATCCGGCGCTTAAAAGGCGCCTTTTTTTCAGGGGCGGCGGGGGCGCGGGCGGGGAAAGGGGCGAGGTCGGATAGCGACAGGCGAGCGATCATGGCCCTTTAACGAACGAGCGGGCCGCTTTCCGTCGCACACGGAAGAAATTGTTCATGGTTAGCGCAATTCGCGTGATTGGGGTGGTTCGCCCGGCGCCGCCCGCGGCCCGTGTAAGGCTCGCACCAAGCGGGCGCAGCCGATCAGGCCCGCTTGCGCCGTTCGGCGCCGACCCCATCGCACGCCTCGTCGAACAGCTCGGCGAGTTTGTCGACCATTACGCCGGCAAGCTGTTCGACGTCGACGATCGTCACTGCGCGGCGGTAATAGCGCGTCACGTCATGGCCGATGCCGATGGCGATCAGTTCGACCGGCGAGCGGTTTTCAATTTCGGCGATCACTTCGCGCAAATGGCGTTCAAGATAGGCGCCGCCGTTAGCGGACGAGGTCGTATCATCGACCGGCGCGCCGTCGGAGATCACCATCAGAATGCGGCGCGCTTCGGGGCGCCCGACGAGGCGGCCATGCGCCCAGAGCAGCGCCTCTCCGTCGATATTTTCCTTGAGGAGCCCTTCCTTCATCATCAGACCGAGCGCGTTGCGCGCGCGCCGCCATGGCGTGTCCGCGGCCTTGTAGATGATGTGGCGAAGATCGTTGAGCCGCCCCGGATTGGGCGGGCGGCCCGCCGCCACCCATTTCTCGCGCGCCTGTCCGCC
>DNZB01000058.1:3781-7044 GCA_003506635.1 Parvularcula sp. | reverse complement strand
ATCGAAATCGGGCGGCCGCGCATCGAGCCTGAATTGTCGATAAGAAGCGTGACGACCGTATCGCGGAAATCCAGCTCGCGCTCGCGCTTGAACGAGAGCGGCTGCATCGGATCGACGACGACCCGCGCCAGCCGCGCGGCGTCGAGGACGCCCTCGTCAAGATCGAAGACCCAGCTGCGGTTTTGCTGCGCCATCAACCGCCGCTGCAATTTGTTGGCGAGGCGCGAGACGACGGAGTGAAGATTCTCAAGCTGGCGGTCGAGCGCGCGGCGCAGGCGCGACAACTCCTCCGCGTCGCATAGCGCCGAAGCCTCGGCCGTCTCGTCATATTCCGTCGTGAAGACGCGATAGCGCATGCCGCTGTCGCCGTCGAATTTCGCGCGGATCGAGGAGATGCGGGCGTTCTCAACCGCGCCGTCCGCGTCATCCTCGCCTTGCTCGAAATCCTGCTCGTTCATCTCCTGGTCGCTGTCGGGGCTCTCGCTTTCGTCGTCCGACATTTCGTCCGAAGGATCGGCCGCACCCTCTTCGTCATTTTCAGTGGATTTGTTGTCCTCCGCCGGGTTTTCGTCGTCGCCTTGCGTCTGGTCGTCGCCTTTTTCCTCGCCGCCCTCGTCATCGAGATTGAGGTCGCGAATGACCTGCCGGGCGAGGCGCGCGAAGGCCGCCTGATCGTGGAGATCGCCGGCGCCGGCGAGTTTCGTCAGCGAGGCGCCGGCGAGCGTCTCGACGGCGCCGCCATGCGCCGCCAACATCGCGGCCGCCGCCGGCGGGTGCGCGCGGCCCGTCAGGCGCTGGCGCAGCAGCAGCGCCGCGACATCGGCGATCGGCGCCATTTGGTTTGCGTCAAGCCGGTCGAGGCGGCGCTCGGCGATTGATTTGTCAAGCGCGGCGGCGAGATTGTCGCCGACGCCCCTGAGCGCCGTCGCGCCGATCGCCTCGATGCGCGCGGTTTCAAGCGCGCGAAAGACGGCCTGCGCTTCGGCGCCCTTCGGCAGGGCGCGCGCCGACGCCGCCGCATCGTGATGGGCAAGGCGCAGCGCCGCGCCGTCTGCTTCCCCGCGCGCGACCATCGCCGCTTCGCGGTCAATCACGCGGGCGGGCAAGGGGATTTTCGCCTGGCGCCCGGATACGCTCGCATGTTCGCCGCCGAAGCTGACTTCAACCTCCGGCGTCGCGGACAGCGCGCGCGTCGTCTGGACGAGCGCGCGTTTGAAGTCTTCCCGGGCTTTTTCCTTGGGCGTCATAAGGTTCGATTTCGCCCACCGGCGGGCCGTTGTGAAGGGGGCTGCTGCGGTTTCAGGTTTCCGGTTTTGCGGTTTAGGGTTAGGTCAAGGCTCGCCGAGCCAGAACGCCGAAATCCAGATCCCCCATATAAACCCGCCCGCCATGACCGCCGAAGCGTTGAACGCCTTCATGGCGGCGGGGTTCGCCAAATGGGACCGCACCGGGATAACAATCGAGGAGGCGGCGCATCGCTTCGTGCGCCTCAAGATGGTGACGGGCGACCGCTCGCTGCGCCCGGGCGGTACAGTTTCCGGTCCGGCAATGTTCATGCTCGCCGACACGGCGCTCTACGCCGCGGTGCTTGCCAGCGTCGGCCCGAAGGCGCTCGCGGTGACGGTCAACATGTCGATCAATTTCCTGAGGAAGCCCGAGCCGAGGGACCTTATCGCGGAATGCCGCCTTCTAAAACTCGGCCGGCGGCTTGCGGTCGGCGACGTCGTCATCCATTCCGAAGGAGAGGACGAACCGGTCGCGCAAGCGACGGGAACCTATGCGATTCCGGCGGATTAGGATCGCCGTGTCGCTTCAAGGGGCCCGTCGTTCCCGTCCGGTGTTACGCGACCGTCGCCTTCTGCTAGGCTGCCAGCCATGGCGCGACTGATTTCTGACATCTCCCGCCGCGACTTCCTCAACGGCGTCGCCCTTTCCGTCGCCGCGGGTGCCTTGCCCCCGGCGGCGTTGGCGCAGGCGGCGCCGGGGCCGGGATATCCGCCGGCGGCCGCCGGATTGCGCGGCGTGCACACGGGGGCGTTCGAGGTCGCGCATCAACTTGCCTGGGAAGGGAAACGCTGGACTGCGCCTCAAAACCAGACAGACGATACTTACGATCTCGTCGTCATCGGCGCGGGACTTTCCGGCCTTGCCGCCGCTTTCGAGTTTCGCCGCCGGGCGGGAAGGGATGCGCGCGTTCTCATCCTCGACAATCACGATGACTTCGGCGGCCACGCGCGACGCAACGAATTCAGCGTCGATGGCAAATTGCTGATCGGCTATGGCGGCAGCCAGTCGATCGACGGCCCGCACGGCTATTCGAAAGGCGCAAAGCGGCTTTTGAAAGCGCTCGGCGTTGAGACGAAGAAATTCTACGACTGGTTCGACCAGGACTTTTACGCGCGGCGCGGCATGGGGCAGGCGCTGTTCCTCGACAGGGCGACCTTCGGCGCTGACGCGCTGGCGCCCTCGCCCTTCGCTGAGGGCGATGAAGAGCGCGCCGCCGGCGCGCCGGACGCCATTGCGGGGCTGCCGATCGATGAGGCGTCAAAAGCCTCATTGCGCGCGCTGATCGTTGAAAATCGCGATTACCTCGCCGGCAGATGCGTTGCGGAAAAGATCGCCTATCTGCGCTCGATCAGTTTCGAACGGTTCCTGGTCGACCATGCGGGCGCGACGCAAACGGTCGTCCTGATGCTGAGGAAAACGATCATCGGCCTTTGGGGATGCGGCTGGGACGTTCTGTCCGCGCTGGAAGCGGCGCGCTGGGAAATGCCGGGGACGGCGGGCCTCGGCCTCGGCGACGCGCTGGCGGGCGAGGGCGCGAAGGACGAGCCCTATATTTTTCACTTCCCCGACGGCAATGCGACGCTCGCGCGGCTTCTCGTCCGCGCGCTCGTTCCGGGCGCGATCGCCGGCGCGACGGCGGAGGATATCATCCTTGCCCGGACGGATTACGCCGCGCTCGACCGCCCCGGCGCGCCGGCGCGCATCCGGTTGAACGCGACGGCGGTCGAACTGCGCCATACGACGGAGCGCGACGCTGTCGATGTCGTCTATGCGCGGAACGGATCGGTCGAGCGAGTCCGTGCGCGACACGCGATCATGGCAGGCTTTCTCGCGATGGCGCCGCACCTCATCCCGGAAATGGATGACGGCCAGAAGGACGCGGTGCGGTTTTTCACCAAGATCCCGCTCGTCTATGTCAACGTCGCTCTCCGGAACTGGCGCGCCTTCGAGAAGGCGAAAGCGCAACGCATCTACGC
>DNZB01000058.1:0-3433 GCA_003506635.1 Parvularcula sp. | reverse complement strand
ACGATCCGATCCTCCTTCACATGCAGCATGTCCCGATCGCGCCGGGCGCGGGGCTCAATGAGAAGGACCAGCACCGCGAGGGGCGCCGGTCGCTGCTTGCCCTCAGCTACGACGATTTCGAGGCGCGGATCGTCAGTCAACTGACGGCCGCGGTCGGCCCCTTCGGCTTCGACGCCGGACGCGACATCGCCGGAATCACGGTCAATCGCTGGCCGCACGGTTACGCCTATGAGTACAACGAACTGTTCGACGATCCCGCCTGGTCGCCGGCGAACGGCCCGCATCTCAAAGCGCGCGAACGGATCGGGCGCATCTCGATCGCCAATTCCGACGCGAGCGCCTACGCCTATGTCAACGGCGCCTTCGACGCGGCGCTGAGGGCGGTTGAGGAGCAGTTCGGCCGAGGCTAACTCGTCTCGGCGAGCAGCGATAATTGTTCGATCATCGCGCTTCGTTGCGTTTCGCCGAGGTCCGTTAGCCGGGTCGGGTAATCGCCCGTGAAGCAGTGATCGGTGAAGGCGGGCGCGGCCTTGTCGCGCCTGCCTTTGCCGAACGCCTCGTAAAGGCCGTCGAGCGACAGGAAGGCGAGGCTGTCGACGCCGATTTCCGCGCGGATTTCATCGACCGACATTTGCGCCGCGATCAGCTCGGCGCGCGAGGGCGTGTCGATGCCGTAAAAGTCCGGGTAGAGAATAGGCGGGCAGGCGACGCGCATATGCACCTCGCGCGCGCCGGCGTTCCGCAGCATCTGTACGATCTTGCGCGAGGTCGTGCCGCGCACGATGGAATCGTCGATCAGGACGATGCGCTTTCCCTCGATCGCGCCGCGATTGGGCGAGTGCTTCCTCGCCACGCCCGCCTCGCGGATGCGCTGTTCCGGCTCGATGAAAGTGCGACCGACGAAATGGCTGCGAATGAGCGCCATTTCGTAAGGAAGCCCTGAGGCCTGCGCATAGCCGATGGCGGCCGGAACGCCCGAATCAGGGATCGGCGCCGCCATGTCGGCGTCCACGCGCGCTTCAACGGCAAGGCGCGCGCCAAGGCTCTTGCGCAGTTGATAAACGCTCTTGCCGTCGACGATCGAATTCGGCCGCGCGAAATAGATGAGCTCGAAAATGCAGGGCCGCGCCGGCGTTGCCTGCGGAAAGGCCTGCCGGCTTTCGACTTCGCCAGTCGGGCGGCAGATGATGACTTCGCCGGGGCGGATGTCCCGCACGAATTTCGCGCCGATGAGATCGAGCGCGCAAGTCTCGGACGCAAGGATCGGCGCGCCGTTCAAATCACCGAGGATCAGCGGCCGGATGCCGACCGGATCGCGCGCGCCGATCATGCCTTCCTTGGTGAGGATCGTCAGGGCGTACGCGCCCTCGACCTGCTTCAGCGCGTCGATCAGCTTGTCGACCATCAAAAGGTGGTGCGAGCGCGCGGTGAGATGAAGAAAGAGTTCGGAATCCGACGTCGACTGGAAGATGCAGCCGCGCTGTTTCAGCTCCGTCCGCAGTTTGCGCGCATTCGTCAGATTGCCGTTATGCGCGACCGCGATGCCGTCGCGGTCAAGGTCTGCGTAAAGCGGCTGCACGTTTTTGAGGACGGTCTCGCCTTGTGTTGAGTAGCGCGTGTGGCCGATGGCGGCGTTTCCGGCGAGGCGCGCCAGCACCGCGGCGTCGGAGAAATTTTCGGAAACGAGGCCGAGGTGGCGCTCGGTCCGGAACGCCGCGCCGTCAAAGCTTGCTATGCCTGCCGCTTCTTGCCCGCGGTGTTGCAGGGCGTGAAGGCCTAGGGCGGTCAGCGCGGCGGCGTCCGGCGTGCCGATGACGCCGAAGACGCCGCATTCTTCATTAAGTTCGCGAGGGAAGGGCGCGCTTTCCAGGCGTCGGCGATAGCGGCGCCCGAGCCGCCTGAGGCGTCGCGCCGCAGATCGGGTGAAGTCAGTTTCGCTCGGGCGCGTCATCGGGCGCAATTTCCTCTTTCAGGATTGCGGCGATCGAATCGTCCGCAGGCGCTTTGTTCGCCGTATCGCTGGTCGTCACGGTCGCGACGATTTCCTTGAGTCCGGCGCGGTCGGCGCTGGCGTAGCCGTCCTTCGCAGCGTCGGCCGGCGCTGCGTTGGCGACGGCGCGCTTGCCGTCGGCGAGGTTGCGCTGCGACGGCGCGAATTGCTGGAAGAACGAAGCGGCGCCGGCGGCGACCGGGCGCAACATTGCCTTCTTCACCGCGTCCGGCTGGTTCGCCTCGTCGAGGTAATAGCCATAACCAAGAAACCCGAGGCCGATCAGCGCGAGCGCGCGAACAAGGCCGAAGACGCCGCCGCCGATCCTGTCGGCGCGGCGCTGCTTCTTGTTGAGCTTGAGGCCGAGGAGCGCCTTATGGGCGATGAAATAGAAGCCGCCGAAGGCCAGAAGTCCGATAACGCCTGCTGCGGCGATCGTCTGGAAAACGCCGTTCGATCCGAAGAACGCGAGCGCCGGCTTTGCGCCAAGCCAGGCGGTGAGGCCAGAAAGCCCAAGGACGCCCAAGGTCACGAGCTCGCGGATAGCGCCGCGCAACGCGGCGAAGGCGATCGACACGCCGAGAATGCCCAAGAGGAGCGCGTCAAAGACGGTCATGCCCTGCCCAAAACAACACCATCGCCGCTGGCCCGGCGTCTTCCGCCCGCGCCGCCCTGATAGCCGTGACGGGGGCCTTTCTCAACCGCCTCTCAAGGTTCGATCCGCCGCACCCAGTCAAGGAGATCGCCGAGCGTCTCGGCGTTAACGATATCGAGCGCCGCCTCGCTCGCCCCGGCGGGCGCGACCGCCCCTTTAAAGCCCAGCTTTCGGGCTTCTTTGAGGCGTGCGTCGGCCTGCGTCACCGGCCTTACCGCGCCCGACAGCGCGGCTTCCCCAAAGAATACGAAACTTTTCGGCAGCGCCCGGTCGTGCAGCGAGGAGAGAAGGGCGGCAGCGGCCGCAAGGTCCGCCGCCGGCTCGATGATTCGCAGGCCGCCGGCGACATTCAGGAAGACATCGTGCCGCCCGAAATCGAGCCCGCAGCGCGCATCAAGGACGGCGAGCAGCATCGAAAGGCGCGCCCCGTCCCATCCCACAACCGCCCGGCGCGGAGCGGCGAACGTCGTCGGCGAGACAAGCGCCTGAATTTCAACGAGCACAGGCCGCGTACCCTCGACGCCCGCAAAGACCGCCGCGCCAGGCGCGGGTTCGCCCGCCTCCGACAGGAAAAGCTCGGACGGGTTCGAGACTTCGCGCAGCCCTGCGCCGGTCATCTCAAAAACGCCGATCTCATGCGCGGCGCCAAAGCGGTTCTTCACCGCACGCAGCAACCGGAACGCGCGCCCCTGTTCGCTTTCGAAATAGAGAACGGCGTCGACCATGTGCTCGACGACGCGGGGCCCCGCGATCTGGCCGTCCTTCGTCACATGACCGACGAGAAGCAT
>DNZB01000240.1:9943-11141 GCA_003506635.1 Parvularcula sp. | reverse complement strand
GCGCAGAAATTGAGGACGCGGACGCGCCGGCCTTTGTGCAGGACTTCGATCTCGGGGCCTTGTGCGGACAAGATCTCGCGCTCGATCTTCTCAAGGCCCTGTTCGCGAATGGAGGACAGCGTCTCATCGACGCGCGCATAAAAAGCGTTCTGCATGGCGATCCCTGCGTGTTTGCGCGGTGTTGTAGAGGAGGAAGCGGGGGGGTCAATCGGCGCTGTCCCTCCCTTGAAAAGGGGGGAGGCGCCAATGAAGGCTCAATTCGTCATTCAGCGAAAGTCAATCTTGCCAACGCCTGCCCCCGCCATCATTCTCGCGCGTGACTTTTTGAGGGGCCTCGCCATGTCGTCATCGCGCCGTGACGTGCTCAAGGGCGCCGTCGCCGGCGCCTGTATTGCGGGCGCGGGCGGGCTCAGCGCCTGCGCGAAGAAGGGCGCCGGCGCCGCGCCGGCCTCGATGACAGACGGCGTCAAGCTCACGGAAAAAATCATCGCTGACGCGGAAAAAGTCGCGGGGCTCAATTTCACCGCGCGCGAGCGCGCGATGATGCTCGACGATCTGCAAGGATCGCTTGAAACGCTCGCCAAAACGCGCGGGGCGACGCTCGAAAACGCCGAGGCGCCGGCGCTCGTCTTCGATCCGAAGCTGCCGCGCCGACCGGTGAAGTCGCAGAAGAACGCGCTTGTGCTCGGCGGGACCTACGCAGCGCCCGTTCCGGCGAACGAAGCCGACATCGCTTACGCCAGCATCGCGCAGCAGGGCGCCTGGCTGCGGTCAGGCGCGTTGACGTCCGCGCGCCTCACCGAGATCTATCTGACGCGCATCGAACAACATAATCCGGCGCTGTCGGCCTTCATCACTGTCACCGCGGACCTTGCGCGGAAGGAGGCGGCGGCGGCGGACAAGGACTTCGCGGCAGGAAAGGACAAGGGACCGCTGCACGGCGTCCCTTACGCGCTGAAGGATCTCGCCGACACGGCCGGCGTCCTCACGACCTGGGGGGCGGAGCCCTATCAGGCGCGCGTTCCCGCGACGGACGCCGAGGTCGTCCGTAAGCTGAGGAACGCCGGCGCCGTCCTGCTCGGCAAGACGGCCCTCGGCGCGATCGCATACGGCGACCGCTGGTTCGGCGGCGTCACGAAGAATCCGTGGAACCCGCTTGAGGGATCGAGCGGATCAAGCGCCGGGTCGGCCTCCGCCG
>DNZB01000240.1:0-9602 GCA_003506635.1 Parvularcula sp. | reverse complement strand
GGCGGGCCTTCGCCCGACCTTCGGGCGCGTCAGCCGCGCGGGCTTCATGGCGCTCTGCTGGTCGCTCGACAAGGTGGGGCCGATCTGCCGCGCGGCCGAGGATACGGCGATCGTGCTTTCAGAACTCAACGGCTATGACGCCGACGACCCGTCGACCGCGCGCCTGGGCTTCACTTATGACGGCGCGGCGGACCTTAAGGCGATGACCGTCGGCTTTGTTCCCAAATGGTTCGAGGAAGGCGACAGCGTCGACCGCGCCGCGCTTGAAGCGCTGAAATCGCTCGGCGTCACGGTGAAGGAATTTCCCTGGCCCGGATTCGACTTCGCGCCGCTCGCGCAGATCGTGACGGTCGAGGCCGCGGGGGCGTTTTCCGAACTGACCTTTTCAAATCGCGACGACGAACTCGGCTGGCAAGACAAGGAAGCCTGGCCGAACATCTGGCGCGCGGCGCGGCTTTTTCCGGCGGCGGATTATGTGCAGATCGACCGGCTGCGCCGGCGCGCGATGGAGGCGGTCGCCAAAGCCTTCGAAGGCTTTGATGCGCTGATCGGGCCGCATTACGCGGGCGGCGCGCTGCTCGCGACGAATGCGACGGGGCACCCGCAGCTCGCCGTCAGAACGGGCTTTGCGCAAACGCCGACGCGTTCGCGCTCCGCTGACGCCGCAAAGGAAAGCGGCGAAAAGTTCCGCACTCCGCGCGGGATCAGTCTGTGGGCGAACCTGTTCGAGGAAGGAAAGATCATCGCCCTCGGGCGCGCGCTGGAGGAGGCGCTGGGCGCGGCGCGCGAGCGGCCGAAGGGATTTTAGATCCCCAGCGCGTCCTTGATCCGGAACCAGGTCATCCCCATCGCCAGCATCGGGTTGCCGATCGCTCCGGCCGCCGGAATGCGGAAATGGCGCGCCGTTGCGAAGAGGTTCTTGTCGGCGCCCTTGAGGTCGATCGCGTCGGCGATGATCTCGGCGGCGATGTGGCTGCAATTGACGCCGTGGCCGGAATAGCCTTGCGCGTAGAAAAATCCCGGCGCGATTTCGCCGATCAGCGGCACGCGATTCAGGGGGATGCCGATCGTGCCGGTCCAGGCGTAGTCGATCGCGGCGCCGGCGAGGTCCGGGAAGATGCGCACAAGGCGCGGGCGCAATTCGGCGCCGATGTCGGCGGCGACGCGGTTCGAATAGGTGCAGCGCCCGCCGAAAAGGATCCGGTGGTCGGGCGTCCGCCGGAAATAATCGAGCACCCAGTTGGCGTCGGCGACGGCGAGGTTGTTCGGGATCAGCGCCTTCGCGCGCGCCTCGCCGAGCGGCGCGGTCGCCATCATGAAGGTCTGCGCGGGCAGCATATAGCCGCCGAGCGCCTTCTTCGCGAGTCGGTGATAGGCGTTGCCGGCGAGGATGATCGTTTTCGCGCGCACTTCGCCCTTTTCGGTCCTCACGGCGTGCTGAGCGCCCTCAATGATTTCAAGGACAGGCGCGTTCTCAAATATCCGCGCCCCCAGCGTCTCGGCGGCGCGCGCCTCGCCGAGCACGAGATTGAGCGGGTGGCAATGGCCGGCGCGCGCGTCGACGAGGCCGCCGCAATAGACGTCCGCCGCGACATGGCGCCTGAGGTCGCCCGCCGCGACAAGCGTCAGGTGATCGCTGTCGCCGCGCTTTTGCGCATCGGCGAATTCCTGCGACAGCGCGCCGAACTGGCGCTGGTTGTTGGCGACGGTCATCGCGCCGCGGACATAGTCGCAGTCGATGCCGTAGCGCGCGATCGTCCGCTCTATGATCTCATTGCCGGCGTAGCGCGTGCGTTCGAGGAATTCCGCGCCTCGCGCCCCGAGCTGCTTGACGAGTTCGCCCTCGCCCGACCAGCCGGGCAGCACTTGCCCGCCATTCCTGCCCGATGCGCCCCAGCCGATGCGTCGCGCTTCGAGGAGGATGACGGAACGCCCCCGTTCGGCGAGCGTCAGCGCCGAGGCGACGCCGGTGAAGCCCCCGCCGATGACGCAGACATCCGCCTCCGCCTGCTCCGCGAGCGGCGGGCGCTCAGGCGAGGGCGCCGCCGTCGCCGCGTAATATGAATGCGCGTGCGCGGCCATCGTCAGAACGCGAACAGATAGCTGTCATACTCAAAATCGGTGACGCGCCGGTCCGCCGCGCGCATCTCCTGGCGTTTGAGCGCGCCATAGACCTGCGTGAAAAGCGGCCCGAAGGCGGGATTCAGCGCCTGGCCGTCCTCAAACGCCGACAGCGCAGCGCGCCAGCCGATATCGAGCCGCGGCGCGGCGGAGGCGTAGACATTGCCGGTCAGCGCGGGCGGCGGCGTCAGCTTCTTCTCAAGGCCGAAGAGCGCGCCGGAAAGGATCGCGGCGAGCACGAGATAGGGATTGGCGTCGGCGCCGGCGACGCGGTGTTCAAAGCGCGTATTGGCGCCGCCGTCCGCCGGAATGCGGATCGGCGCCGTGCGGTTCTCGCGCCCCCACGCGGCGCGCGTCGGCGCGTGCGAGCCTTCCTGAAAGCGCCGCCAGGAATTCAAGTGGGGCGCGAAAAGGATCATCCCTTCCTGCATCGTCGCGATCAGGCCGGCGATCGCCGACAGCAGCGTCTTCTCCGTCTCGAAGGCGTTCGCTCCTCTGGCGTTCAGCATGCTCATATGCGCATGCATGCCGTTGCCGGGCAGATCGCCGAACGGTTTCGCCATGAACGAAGCGGCGAGCCCGTGTTTCGAAGCGACGCCGCGGATCGCGCGTTTCAGCCACACCGCCTGATCGGCCGCGACGACGATATCCGCCTGATGTTTGAGGTTCACTTCGAACTGGCTCGGTCCCGCTTCGATGACGGCGGCGTCGAGCGGCAGGCCTTGCGCGTCCGCGGCGGCGTAAAGGTCGCTTAAGAACGCGGCGTAGGCGTCAAGCTCCGCCATTGCGTAAACCCGGCCCTCGCGCACGCGCTTGCCGTTCGCGCCCTTCGGCGCCAGCGGACGGCCAAGCTCGTCGAAGTCGCGAGTGAGAAGATAGAACTCAAGCTCCACCGCGGCGACGGGCGTGAGGCCCATTTTCTTCGCCCGCTCGCGCGCGTTGATGAGAAGCTGGCGCGGGTCGGCGCCGAAGGCCGCGCCGTTCGCCTCCGCCATCATCACTTGCGCCTGCAAGGTGGGCGTCGCCGACCAGGGGCATGGTTTGAGGCCCGGCCTGACGATCGGGCAAAGACCGTCGCTGTCGCCGGTGTCGACGACAAGGCCGTTATCGAAAACATCATTGCCCCAGATGTCGACGCCGATCAGCGAGCGCGGGAACCGCAAGCTCGACTTTTCGATTTTCGCGGCGTCCTTCGCAGGCAGGCGCTTGCCCCGCTCGACGCCGTTAAGGTCGATCAGGAAAGCATCGATGAACTTCGCGGCGCCGGCGCCGTCCGCACGCGCCTTGTTGACGGATTTTTTCGCCATAACGCCGTCAGTGCAGGTCGCGCCAGGTGAGATCAAGAGCGCGGCGAACCCGGACGAACAATTCGTCGATCTCGGCGTCCGAAATTACGAGGGGCGGGCAGAGGAACATCGTCTCGCCGACCGCGCGCATGACGACGCCGGACGCGAAACAATGCCCGCGGCACTTCACGCCGGTCGCGCCCGACGCTGACCAGCGCTCGCGCGTTT
Source organism: Parvularcula sp. (assembly GCA_003506635.1). Classification (GTDB taxonomy): domain Bacteria; phylum Pseudomonadota; class Alphaproteobacteria; order Caulobacterales; family Parvularculaceae; genus Amphiplicatus. The sequence goes on along the minus strand of DNZB01000240.1, from coordinate 5,967 downwards.
CCTTGTTTCTTACAAGCTCGATCGCGCCGAGAAGGCCGACGCCCCGCGTCTCGCCGACGAGCGGGTGGTCCTGAAGCGCATTGAGACCCGCCTGAAACTTCGCCGCGGCCGCAGCTCCTCGCGCCCCGACAAGCTGATGGCGTTCGAGGAGTTCGATGTTCTTCAGCGCCACGGCGGCCGCGACCGGGTGGCCGGAATAGGTGAAGCCGTGCGCCATCTCGCTGTCGGCGGCGATGATCGGTTCCGCGACGCGGGCGTTCAGCGCGACGGCGGAGATCGGCTGATAGCCGCTCGACATGCCCTTCGCCATGGTGATGATGTCGGGGGTGAAGCCGTAAGTCTCGCACCCGAACCACGATCCCGTGCGCCCGAAGCCGCAGATGACTTCATCCGACCACAGAAGAATATCGTGCTTGCGGCAAATGCGCTCGACTTCCGGCCAGTAACCTTTGGGCGGCGTCATCAGGCCGCCGGCGCCCATCACGGGTTCGCCGACGAAGGCGGCGACGTTTTCGGGCCCCAGCTCCATAATCTTGTCTTCAACAGCGCGCGCGCAGCGCATGGCGAAGGCTTCCTCGCTTTCGCCCGGCGCGCCATATTGATAATAGCACGGCGTCGGCGCGACGTGATGGAAGCGCGGCAGCGGCAGGTCGAAAATCCCCTGCATGAACGGCAGTCCGGAAAGCGAAGCGCCGATCGCCGTCGAGCCGTGATAGCCGCGCGCGCGCGATATGATCGTCTTCTTCTGCGGCTTGCCTTGCAGATTCCAGTAATACCAGATCAGTTTCGTCGCGCTGTCGTTGGCCTCCGAGCCGGAGGAGGCGAAGAGGATCTGGTTGAGATCGGCAGGCGTCTTCGACGCGATGACGGCGGCGAGCTCCGCTGCGGCCGGCGTCGTCGTCTGGAAGAAATGGTTGTAATAAGAAAGCGTCTCGATCGCCTCGCGCGCGGCCTCGGCGAGTTCGGCGTTTCCGTAACCGACCTGCACGCACCACAGGCCCGCCATGCCGTCGATGATCTCGTTCCCGTCGGCGTCGTAGATGTAAACGCCCCTGGCGCGATTGATGACGCGCGGGCCCGCCGCGCGCAATTCATGATGCGTCGTGAACGGATGAAGATGATGGGCGGAATCGAGCGCCTGGATGTGGCGGGTGAGATTGGAAGGGGCCATGAGGGTCACACGTTGGTCATGAGGAAGCGCACGTCCCAGGGGCTGAGGACGCTGGAACGATGCTCGTATTCCGTTCGCTTGATCGCGGCGAAGGTGTCGACGAAACTGTCGCCGAGCGCGTCGCGCAGCCCCTTTGAACGGGTGAAGTTTTCGACGCTGTCCATCAAGGCCTTCGGCAGCGGGCGCTCGCGGTCCTGATAGCCTTCGCCGACATATTCCTCGCGCGGCTCGATCTTTTCCATCATGCCGAGATAGCCGCAGACGAGCGATGCCGCGACGCCGAGATAGGGGTTGATGTCCGCGCCGGGGATGCGGTTTTCGACGCGCCGCGCCTCCGGGCTCGACGCCGGGACGCGCAGGCCCACGGTGCGGTTTTCGCGGCTCCAGTGCGTGTTCGTCGGCGCGCTCATATAGGCCTCGAACCGGTTGAAGGAGTTCGTATAGGGCGCAAGCAGCGGCATCGCCGCGGGGAGATAAGCCTGAAGCCCGCCGATATACCAGCGGAAGAGATCGCTGTCCGATCCGTCGGCGTTCGCGAAGATGTTGCGGCCCGATTTCGTCTCGACGACGCTCTGGTGCAGATGGATGGAGCTGCCGCTGCACGTCGCATAGGGTTTCGCCATGAAGGTGACGAACATGTCATGACGCAGCGCGACCTGCCGGGCGAGGCGCTTGAACAGGAACATCTGGTCGGCGACGCGCATCGCGTCCGAATGGCGGATGTTCACCTCGAACTGGCAGGGCCCGTCCTCGTGGATCAGCGTGTCGAGGTCGATGCGCATGATCTCGCTGAACTGGTAAAGCTCCTCGAACAGCTTGTCGAACTCGTCGATCGCATCGAGGCTGTAGACGTTCTGGCCGAACTCGCGAAGGCCGGAGCGCCCGGTCGGCGTCTTGGGTTCAAGGATCACGTCGCTGAACTTCGCGATCATGTAGAATTCGATTTCGGGCCCGACGATCGGCGTCCATCCCTCGCGCGCGAAAAGGTCGATCACGCGCCGCAAGACGCCGCGCGGCGCGATGCCGGTCTGCGTTCCCTGATCGGTGACGCTGTCGCAGATGACGGACGCCGTCGGATCGTTGTTCCACGGCGCAAGGTGAATCGTCGACAAATCCGGCGCGAGCACGAGATCGCGTTCCGTCGAAACGACATGCGGCGTGAACTGAATTTCGCCGTGCACGTTGATCGCGTAAACCGTTTCGGGAATGCGCAGCGACTTCGTCTTGAGGCCGTTCAGGAAGAGCGCCGGCGTCATCGTCTTGCCGCGCGCCGCGCCCGTCATGTCGGGCACAAGGCAGGCGACATCCGCGACGCGATGGCGCCGCAGCCATTCTTCAAGCTCATTCAAGTCCATGTTTTCCGCCCCAGACGGCAGACCCCGGGCGCAAGGCCCGAAGCGTAACCGCCCGTTTGGTTGGTCCCCGCCGGAATGGCGCGCCAGCGACGGCGCCCGGGGCGAATTCGCAGCCGTTGCGGCGGCAATTCACCCGCGCGAAGGGACGAAGAGAAGGCTAGCCCGCCCCGCGAAGGCTGGCAATGGGGGCGCGCGCTAACGAGGCATCCGGTTGATTTTATGGGGATTTGTTGATCTTCCGCATACCGTCTAACAAGCGGTCGGCGGGCGCGTTGACGCAAGCGCGCCAAAGCGCGCGCCTTCGCGCGAGGCCGGCGCGTATTTCCTGAAATTCCTGCGCGCGCGTCCGCGCGCAGCGGCGAGGGCGGGCCGCGCCGTCATTCGGCCGGCCGCTCAAACACCTTTTCGCCGTCGAACCATGTCTCCAGCACCTTCGTCTCGCTGATGCGACTTGCCGCGCCTGACTTCGCCAGCGCGATGATGTTCTGATCGAGCACGATGAAGTCCGCGCGCTTTCCCTTTTCAAGCGACCCGGTGAGTTCATCCTGCTGCAAGGCGCGCGCGCCGTTGATCGTATAGGCGTCGATCGCGTCTTCGATGGTGATCGCCTCCGCCGAATTGAAGGGCGGATTATCGGCGATCGCGCGCGAGACGGCGCCCTCGATATTGACGAAGGGGCGCGGGTCGATCGTGTCGACCGGCGCGTCGGAGCCGGCGATGATCGTCGCGCCCGCCCGCATCAGCGACGCCGCGGCGTAGGCGTTGCGATAATAATAGCCGTCCGGATCATAAAGGCTTTCCGGCGTCGCCCGGTCGATGAACGGAAACACCGTCGTATCATATTGCGGGTCGATGACGGCCCAGGCGAAGGTCATCGAAGCGTAGACGCCGAGCGGGGCGAAGCGCGCGCGGTCTTCCGGGCGCGTCAGCTGCAGATGGGTGATGATATGGCGGCGCCGGCCGCCATCGCGCCCGGCGAGGGCGATGCCGTCGAGCGCGGTCTTCACCGCGCGGTCGCCGATCGCGTGAATGTTGAAGGTGAAACCCGCCGCGTCGCCGGCCTTGATGTAATCGAGCGTCGTTTGCTCGTCATGTTGCAGCGTCCCGGCGCTGCGGGCGCATTGCGCCGGGTGAAAGCCGTATCGCTTCTGAAAGGCTGCGGCATCAAGGTTCCGGACAGCGCAAGGCGCCGACGCGGGATCGACATAACCCTTGACGCGCACCCACGCCGCCTCGTCGTCCCATTCGTAGATCGGCTGCAGGTAATCGCGGGAGAGAGCGGCGTTCGGCAGCGTCGGCGGGGTGCTGAGCGGATCGCCCTCCATCACGCCGTCCGCGAAGAGCTTCAGGAACGTCGCCTTGATGTGCGGGGCGTTCTTGTATTTCTCGCGGATCGCGGCCGCCTTCGCCATCGTCGTTGAAAAATCGACGTCGCCCCCCGCGCGCGCAGCGGTCGGATCGAAATAGAGCGCCAGCGTGGCGCGCGCATGAAGCTTTCCGGACTTTTCAAGCGCGTCGTAGATGTCGAGCGTTTCAGGATCGGCGGCGGCGTCAAGGAACGACGTGATGCCGCGCGGCGCCGTCACCGCCGTCAGCAGGTCTGGCGCCGCGCGCCGGCGTTCGATATCCGCCGCGGCCCACTCATCGGCGCTGATCGCTTCGAGCGCATAGGTCTCCGTCAGCCGTCCGTTGGGTTCGCCGGCGCGGTCGACGCCGACGTAAGGCGCGAGCGCGGAGAAATCGGACGCGAGCGTCGCGGCGCTGAGGCCGACCCTCTCGCCGCGCGCGTTCCGGGCGCGCGCGAGAGCCGCGCTGTTCGCGCCGTAATGGTGGCCGTCGCTGCCGAAAAGAAGGATCGGATGCGCGGCCGAGGCGGCGTCGAGCGCTTGACGGATCGTTTGCAGCCTTTCGTCTGGCTGGTTGCCAGCGGCGTAATTCCAGAGGTCGATGCCGACCGGCGTTCCCGCCGCGGCGCCGATCCGTGCGATGCAGGCGGCTGCTTCCGCGCTGATTTCCGCGAGCGGACGCGGCCTGTTTTCAAGGCTGCACGTTTCGATCGGCATGGCGCTGATCGGATGAAGATGCGAATCGTGCAGCCCCGGCAGCACAAGCCTGCCGCCGAGATCGACAATCGTCGTTTCGGCGCCGGCGAGGGCGCGCGCGCCGGCCTCATCGCCCGTGAACAGGATTTCGCCGTCGCCGATCGCCATCGCCCCGGCGATCGTGCGGCCCGCATCGGCGACATAGATCGCGCCGTTGACGAAGACATGATCGGCGCGCTTGTCCCCGCCGGGGTGGGCGCAGGCCGCCATCGCGCAACCGAAAGCTGCGGCCACCAGCATCTTCTTCATCGCTGACCCCTTGCGTTGTCCTTGCAGAGCCCGGCACTCTTTAAGGCGCTGACCGTAACACCAGCCGCTTCAAATTCGCCAGTGAGGGGCGCCCTTGCGCACCGATGATCCCGAAGCCGGCGCCAGGGCGCATGTTGCAAGAGGGCTCGACGCCTTCCGCGACGCGCGTCTTGACGACGCGGAAAAGGAGGCCCGGGCCGCGCTTCAAGCCGACGGCAAGCGACCGGAGGCGCATTTCCTCGTCGGCCTCCTTGCGCTTGAAAAAAAGGACTGGCGGACGGCGATCAGCGCCTTCGGCACAGTGACGCTGCTCAATCCTTACGACCGCGCCGGCTGGGCGCATCTTGCGCGGCTCTTTCAGCGCGTCGGGCATTTCGATCGCGCCGACGTCGCGTTGTCGCGCGCGCTCGGCGCCGGCGAGGTCAGTCCCGATACGGCCGATCTCATCGGCACGGCGCTCGCGCAATTCGGGCGCCACCGCGAGGCGCAAGACTGGCACGCCAAAGCGTTCGCCGCCGCGCCCGACCGCGCCGATTTCGCGATCAATGTCGCCGCGTCGAACCTCTTTCTCGGCCGCGACAGCGCAGCGGCGGCGGCGCTCGATCCCTTTATCGAAGCAGGCGGCGCGCCGCAGGCCGAATGGCTCTATTCGACGCTGCGCCGCGCCCGCAGCCGCGCGCGCGCCGACCGGCTGATTGCCCGCGCGGACAGCGCCTGCGCGCCGGGCGCGCGCGCCTTCCTCGCCTACGCCGCGGGCAAGGACTATGAGGACTGCGCCTTATGGGATGAGGCTTTCGCAGCGTTCGACCTCGGCGCGCGCGCCAAACGCGCGTCGATCAAATTCGACGAACAGGCGGAAGCGGCGCAGTTCAAGGCGCTTGCAGAAACCTTCACGGAGGTCTGGGCGGCGCGCGCCGGGCCGGGCCATGACGACCCCGCGCCGATCTTCATCGTCGGCCAGCCGCGCACCGGCACGACGCTTGTCGAGCGCATTCTCGCCGGCCATTCGATGATCGAGGCGGCGGGCGAGCTGCAGCAATTCAGTCTTTGCGTGCGGCGCATCGCGCGCGCGCCGGCCGACGCGCCGATC
>DNZB01000118.1:4053-6229 GCA_003506635.1 Parvularcula sp. | reverse complement strand
AGGCGCATCGAGCGCCAAGGGCGCCTAATTCGGCGCGTCCGTCGTCTCTTTTTCTTCGGCGGGCGGTTGCTTCTTGCGCCCGAAAAGGCCCTTCAGCGCCTCGCCCGCGAGCGATTTCGCCGGGTCTTCTTCCGCAGCCGGCGCCGCTTCGGACGCGGGCGCCGTCGCCCCATCCGGGGCCGCCGGCGTCTTTTCGCGGCCGAGAATGCCGTCGAGCAGCGCCTTGCCGGGGTCGGCCGCTGCGCCTTTGCCGCCAAGCGCATTGTCGAGAAGGCCCTTGACGGTCTGTTCGGCGCGCCCGCGCACCAGCGCCTCGATATCGACGCCGACCGTCGGCGCGGAGAACGTGCCGCCGATTTTCACCGGGATCGCGACCTTGCGCCCTTCCTTGCCGTCGGCGGAAGCGGAGGCGCGCGGCAGCAAGCGAATGTCGACCGCCTGCCCGGGGAGGTTCACCTTGCCGACGCCGGTCATCGTCAGGTAGGGGCCTTCGAGTTGAATGTCCGGCGCCTGCATCTGGCCGTCGACGATGGTGAAGGTCGTCAGGAATTTCGAAAAGTCGGTGCGCTCATCCGGACGCCGCGCTTCGGCGATCGCCGAGGTGACGGCGGCCGGATTGGTGAGCCCGCCTTCGTAGAGCTTCGTCACCGACGCGGCGATCTTGGCGATGTTGATGCCTTTCAGGGCGCCGTCCGCAAGATCGAAACCGCCCTTTCCGTCGAGCGATTCCATGATCGCCTTCTGGCTTGACCCGGTCGCGTTGAAGGTCAGCGTGAAGCCGCCGAGCCCGAGCACGCGGTCCATTTTCATCAGGTCGACCGTGAAGGGATTAGCGTCGACCGAGGCCATCTTGAAATCGCCGGCGATCGAGGGCGTCGCTTTGGCCGCGTCGACGACCAGCTTGCCCGATCCGCCGCCCTTGTAAAAACCGATCTGCGGAATGTCGGCTGTCATGCGCGCGCCGGCTATTTTAAGCCGCATGCGGGCCGCGCCGGTCTCGATATCGTTAAGGAAGACCTTGCCGGCGCTCATGTCGATGTCAGCGTCGATATTGCGAAGGCTTGTGAAATCCATTTTCGCGTCCGACCACGCGGGGAAGCCCTCAGCGCCCTCGACCGGCGGCGGCATATAGGGACGCAGGTCAAGCGCATTCGTCGACAGCGCGCCGGTCGCCATGGGCTTCGCGCCCGACCAGTCGAGCTTCAGGTCGCCGTCGGCGTCGATGGCGTCAAAGCCGATTTTCGCGTCTGCAAGCGCAAGCGAGGACGCCGCGCCTTTTGCTTCTCCGGTCAGGGTCAAACGATCAAAGCCCGGCGCATCCGCCAGCTGAATGTCGAACAGTTTGGCGAGCGCCGGCAGGTTCGGCGCATTGACGGAGATCGGCCCGGAATAAGCGAGCGCGTCCCCGCCCGCGACCGCGAGATCGGCGCCGACGGCGGCGTCGCCCAGCGTCAGGTCAAGTTTGAGGTTCGTGTCTTTCTTCGCCAGCAGGTCGGCGAGATTGGTCAGCACGACATTCACCGTCGCCGGCGCCCCTTGAAAATTCATCGCCCCGTTGACTTCAAGCGGCTCCGCCAGGCTGGCGAGGCGCACATCGGCGTTGATCGCGTCGAGCGTGTAGGTCTTTCCCGCGGCGCCGTCGGCATAAACCGCCTTGCCGTCGACGAGACGCACGTCGCCAAGGCTCAATTCCTTCGGCGTCTGCGCCGGCGCGCCCTCGTCCTGCGGCGCAGATGATGAGGCGAGGTTCCAGTTGACGGCGCCCGACTTCGCTTTCTGCAAATTGAGGTCGGGGCGCGTCAGCACGAAGCGCGCGATTTCGACCCTGCCGCCGAACAGCGGCATCAGCTTGACGCCGATATCGGCGCGCTCGACGCGGGCGAGGTGATCGCCCGCAAACCCTTCCGCATTGGCGATAACGAGGTCCGTCACCGAAAACGCCGTCTGCGGAATGATCTTGAACGAGATGTCGTCGCCAAGCGTCACCGCGCGCCCGAGCGCCTTCGAGGCTTCCGCTTCAAGCCGCCCCTTATAGGTCTTCGCCGGCACAAGGCCCGGCGCGAGCAAAACGATGGCGGCGAGCAGGACGACTAGCGCGGCGACGGCGGCAAGAAAACGGGACATTGGCGAGGGGCTCCTGGCGGCGCTTGGACTACGCCACTTAGACGTATTCGGC
>DNZB01000118.1:1346-3673 GCA_003506635.1 Parvularcula sp. | reverse complement strand
GGCGAACGGGTCGGGGGCACATGAAAAATCTTGCGGCAGCTTTGGCGGCGATGGCTGCGACATGCATGGCGGCTTTGGCGCTGGCGCGGGCTGAGCCCGATCCGGCGCCGGTCGTCGACGTCACCCTTCCTGAGCGCCCCGACCCCAATCCGCCGGCGCTGGCCGCGCCGTCGCCGGCGCCCTCAGAAGCGGTCGCGCCTTCGATATCGCCGCCGCCGTCGCCGCGGCGCCTTCACGCGGGCGGCGCGGGCGTCGCGACGCTTTCCGATCCCTCGTCGATCGAACCATTTCTCGACGGTTATGTCGCGAACGCGATGGCCGACCAATTTCCGCCTGGCATGATGGTCGCGGTCGCAACGCGCGACGCCGTGTTCGTGAAGGCTTACGGCCTCGCCGATGCGGAAAAGAACATCCGGGCGAGCGACACGACGCTTTTCCGCATCGCCTCGATCTCGAAGACCTTCGTGTGGACGGCGGTGATGATGCTGGTCGATGAAGGCAAGATCGATCTCGACGCCGACATCGACACCTATCTGAAAACGGTCAAAGTCGGCCAGCCGCCGGTGACGATGCGCGATCTGATGGCGCACCGGCCGGGCTTTGAGGACACGTTCGGCGATTTCTTTCAGTCGAAATCCGGGCGCAGTTTTGAAGAAGCGCTGAAGCGCACGAAGCCCGCCCGGGTCGCCCGGCCGGGCGAGCGGACGTCCTATTCGAACTGGGGAACGGATCTCGCCGCGCAGGTCGTCGCTGACGTGACGGGCGAGCCGTTCGATTCCTTCGTGACGCTGCGGCTGCTTGAGCCGATCGGCATGCGATCGACGATCCAGCACGATCCAAAGTCGATCTCCGGCAAGGACCTGAACGATGCAGCGCTTGAAGCGCGGCTCGCAGCGCCTCACAAGCTCGACGCCGGCGCGCCCGCCGTCATGACCCACGACGCCCTTGACCCATTGCACGCCGCGGGCGCGGTCGCGCTCGACGCGCATGACGCCGGGCGGTGGCTGCAATTCCTGCTTAACGACGGCGTGGCCGGCGACAAGCGCCTGATCTCGCCGGAATCTTTCGCGCGGATGCGCACGCGCTCCTTTCGCGACCGCCCCTTCGCGCCCGACATGGCGCACGGCTTCATGGAGACGGAGATCGGCGGGGCGATCACGTTCGGCCATGGCGGCACGCTGTCCGGTTTCATCAGCGACATGACGATCGCCCCTTCGCTGGGCGTCGGGGTGTTTGTCGCGGTCAACGGCGCGGAGACGCCGCGCCTGCCTGACCTCGTCAGCCGCTACGTCATCGAGCAATTCGCGCGCGCCGAAAGCTATCCTTCGGCGTGGCCGGTGAAAGCGACGTCCGAAATGATCGCGAAGGCGAAATCCGCGGCGGGCGCCTATCTTCCCAATCGCCGCGTGTGGTCGCGATTCGAGAAGATAACGGCGCTGGGGTCTGAAATAAAGCTCGCGGCGAAGGACGACGGCTCGCTCGTCGTGACGGCTGGCGGCGAGGCGGCGCGCTATTATCCGTTGGCGGACGATCTCTGGTCGAACCGATCGCGCGACCGGCTCTTCGTCTATCGCGACGGCGCGGGGGCGCCGGTCAGGATCGCCGCGGCGATGGGCACAATGACGGCGGACCGCGTGTCGTTTTTCAATTCCTCGGACGCGTTCAACGCCGCCGTCGGCCTTGTCTCGTTGTTTTCGCTGCTTGCTTTTCTCGGCGCCTGGCGGCGGCAGGGGCGCGACGTCGAGACGACGCGCCTCGGCAAATGGCTCGCCGGCGGGCATGCCGCGTCGGCCTTTTTATGGCTCCTGTTCGTCGGGACGCTGACGGCGGTCAGCGCGATGCTCGGGGCCAAGGAGCTCGCGGACTTACAGGCGGTGGGCTGGCCGCCGGTGTCGATGATGATCGCCATCGTCGTCGCGCATCTGACGGCGCTCAGCGCCGTCGCGGCGGCGGCGGGCGTCTTCCCCGTGCTGGCCGGGTCAGGCTGGTCGGTCTGGCGGCGCGCGCACTATGTCCTCTTCGCAGCGGCGGGCGTGTTCGCGGTCTGGCAACTCGTGGTCTGGAAAGTGATTTTCGCCCTGCCGAGCGGGTGAGGTAGCTCCCTAAAGGAACCGCGCCACGACGTCCTTATACGACCGCGACAGCTTCAGCTCCGAGCCGTTCTCCAGGACCACGAAATATTCGCCGTTCGAGTGCGGGTGCAGCTCCTTCACCTTCTTCACGTTGACGATCGCCGAACGATGGATGCGCTGGAAGCGGCCGGGGTCGAGCCGTTGTTGCAATGTCTTCATCGTCTCGCGGATGATGTGCGTCTTCCCGCAGGCGTG
>DNZB01000118.1:674-961 GCA_003506635.1 Parvularcula sp. | reverse complement strand
AGCTCCTTGATCTGGTCGCGGTCCTCATCGCTCAGGGAAGCGAGAAGCTCGACGAGACGCGACTCGCGGCTCGCCGCGGCGCGCGTCTTGATCGCTTCGCGCGCGCGGTGGATCGCATCCTTGAGACGCTCTTCCTCGACAGGCTTTACAAGATAGTCGAGCGCGTTGGCCTCGAAGGCGTCAATCGCGTATTTGTCGTAGGCGGTGACGAAGATGATGAGCGGAGCGGGCGCGCCGATCAGCGCCCGCACGACGCCGAAGCCGTCAAGGCCCGGCATCTGGATGTC
>DNZB01000118.1:0-336 GCA_003506635.1 Parvularcula sp. | reverse complement strand
CATTCGCCGATGATCTCGACCTCGGCGAAATCTTGCAGGCGCAGCTTAAGCCCGCGCACGGCGAGCGGTTCGTCGTCGACGAGCATCACGCGGATTTTCTGTTCTTCCATGGCGTCGCCCTTAGAGCTGCGTGGTTGTTTCAAGCGGAATGCGCATCGTGATCGATAGGCCTTGCGGCGTCCGGCGCGACAGCGCGAAGGTCTGGCGCGCGCCGTAAAGATGGGCGAGGCGGTCGCGCATGTTGACGAGGCCGACGCCGGTTTTGCCGGCGGCGAGGAGGAGTTCGGGCTTTTCAGGCGCGCCCGGCCCGTTGTCCCAGACTTCGAGGCGCAACAT
>DNZB01000019.1:8800-11737 GCA_003506635.1 Parvularcula sp. | reverse complement strand
GAAAGCCCGATCCTGACGAACGGCATGTTCGATCGCCTTAAAGCCTTGCTCGACCAGAAGGTCACGCGCATCGACTGTCTTTACGAGGCGGGCGCCGTAAAGGGCGACGGCATGGCGCTGAAGCGCGCGCTCGATCGCATCCGCAGCGAGGCCGAGCAGGCGCTGAAGGACGGCGCCGGCGTCGTCATCCTGACCGACGAGAACCAGAGCGCGAAGCGCATCGCCGCGCCGATGATCCTGGCGGCCGGCGGCGTGCATGCGCATCTGACCGATGTCGGCCGCCGCACCTTCTGCTCGATCCTCGTACGCTCGGCTGAGTGCATGGATGCGCATTACGCGGCCTGCCTTGTCGGTGCGGGCGCGACGGCGTTGAGTCCTTATCTCGCCTTCGACTCGATCGCCGCCGCGCACGCCGCCGGCCAGTATGGCGCCCTGACGCTCGGCCAGTGCGTCTACAATTACAAATGCGCGCTTGAAGCGGGGCTTTTAAAGATCATCTCCAAGATGGGGATTTCGGTCATCTCATCTTATCGCGGCGGCTGCAATTTCGAAGCGCTTGGATTGTCGCGCGCGCTCGTCGAAGAGTTTTTTCCGGGCGTCACCAGCCGCATTTCAGGCGTCGGTCTCGCCGGCATCGAGAAGCGCGCGCTAGCGCTGCACCGGCGCGTCTGGAGCAAGGATTCTTCGGAGCTCCCCGTCGGCGGCTTTTATCGCCAGCGCACGCGCGGCGAGCGCCACATTCTCGAAGCGCGCCTCGTTTCCGACCTGCACAAGGCGGTGCGCGACAACGACGACGCCGCCTTCGCGCGCTATACGGACGCGCTCGACAAGCAAGCGCCGGCGCAGGTGCGCGATCTCCTCGCGCCGCAGCCGCTCGGCTCTTCGCTCTCCGTCGACGAGGTCGAGGAAATCGCGGCGATCCGCAGGCGGTTTCTGACGCCCGGCATGTCCTTGGGGTCGCTCTCGCCCGAGGCGCATGGCGCCCTCAACGTGGCCATGAACCGCATCGGCGCGAAGTCCGTGTCGGGCGAAGGCGGGGAAGACCCGGCGCGCTACGCGCTCCTGCCGAACGGCGACGACATGAACTCGCGGGTCAAGCAGGTCGCCTCCGGCCGCTTCGGCGTCACCGCCGAATATCTCAATCAGTGTACGGAGCTCGAAATCAAGGTCGCGCAAGGGGCGAAGCCCGGCGAAGGAGGCCAACTTCCCGGTTTCAAGGTGACGGAATTCATCGCGCGGATGCGCCATGCGACGCCGGGCGTCACGCTGATATCGCCGCCGCCCCATCACGACATCTATTCGATCGAAGACCTCGCCCAGCTCATCTACGATTTGAAGCAGATCAATCCGGTCGCGCGCGTCTGCGTGAAGCTTGTCTCGGCGGGCGGCATCGGCGCCATCGCCGCGGGCGTTGCAAAGGCCAAAGCCGACGTCATCCTCATCTCCGGTCATGTCGGCGGCACCGGCGCAAGCCCGCTCACCTCGATCAAGTTCGCGGGAAGCCCGTGGGAGCTGGGGCTCGCGGAAGCCCATCAGGTGCTGACGCTCAACGATCTCCGTTCGCAAGTGACGCTCCGGACCGACGGCGGCATCCGAACCGGGCGCGATATCGTCATCGCCGCGATGCTGGGCGCCGAAGAATTCGGCGTCGGCACGATTTCGCTCGTCGCGCTCGGCTGCCTGATGGTCAGACAGTGCCACTCTAACACATGTCCCGTCGGCGTCGCGACGCAGGATGAAAAGCTCCGGAAGCGCTTCACCGGCGCGCCCGAACACGTCGTCAACCTGATGAACTTCCTCGCCGCCGACGTGCGCCGGCATCTTGCGCATCTCGGCGCGCGCTCGCTGAACGACATCATCGGCCGCACGGATCTCCTCGATCAGGTTTCGCGCGGCGCCGCCGATCTCGACGATCTCGACTTGAACCCGATCCTTGTCCGCCTCGATCCCGAAGCAAAGCCGCCGTCATCCGCCCGCAAGGGCCGCGTCGAAGTCGAGCCGACGCTCGACACGGCCCTGCGGCCTTCGCTGGAGCCCTTCTTCACGCGCGGCGAGCGGCAGAACGTCGAGGCGGCGGTTGAAAATACGGATCGCACGATCGGCGCGCGCCTTTCCTCGGAAATCGTCCGTGACCTGAAGGAGTGGACGCTCGACGAAGATCATTTGACGATCAGCCTCAAGGGCTCCGCCGGCCAATCGCTCGGCGCGTTTTCGGCGCGGGGGTTGAAAATCGTCGTCGACGGCGACGCCAACGACTATGTAGGCAAGGGGCTTTCGGGCGCGGTCATCGTCGTCAAAGGCGCCGGCCGGAGCGGCGACGCCGTCATCGGCAACACCTGCCTTTACGGCGCTACCTCGGGCGCCCTTTTCGTCGCGGGCCGCGCCGGCGGGCGCTTTGCGGTCCGGAATTCAGGCGCGGTCGCGGTCATCGAAGGCTGCCTTTCGAACGGGTGCGAATACATGACCGGCGGCGCGGTCGTCGTGCTCGGAACGGTCGGGTTCAATTTCGGCGCCGGCATGACGGGCGGGGAAGCGTTCATCTACGACCCGGAAAGCGCCTTCGATCGCGTCGCCAATCCGGACACGATCCTCATCGGCGGCGCCGATGATGACGCCGCGCGCCGGCTCCGCGGGCTAATTGAGCGTCACGCCGCCGAATCAGCGTCGCCGCTCGCGAAATCGATCCTCGCTGATTGGGCGAACAAGCGTTTCGACTTCCGCCATGTCATCGCCAAGGAAGCCGCGGCGCAAGCGGCGGAGCAGGAACGCCTGAAGCGCGTTGAGGAAGCGGCGAAGAAACCGGCCTTTGCGCGGGTTTAAGGTTGCGCGCCCATGACGATATCGAAAATTTGACGATGAATAATTCCGTGTACCGCCGTTTGGCGGTCCTTCTTCACCTCCCCATTGCGGGGGGGTCGAAAGTCGCTCTTGCGACTT
>DNZB01000019.1:4441-8774 GCA_003506635.1 Parvularcula sp. | reverse complement strand
GCCCGGCGGGACGCCGGGCGGCGCGGTTTTTTTGGGGTGCGCGGGTCGAAGTTCTCCGGCGCAGCGCATCGTCGCCAGCAATGCCCGGCCCGCTCCTCCCCCTGCGATGCGCCGCATCGCAGGGGGAGGTTGGGAGGGGGGCTTTGTTGGCAGTCGCGTCGCAAGTATCCAACCCACCCCCCCCCCCCCCCCCCCCCCCCCCCCCCGCCCACGGGGGGGGGGGGGGGGGGTCGCAAGTCGCTCTTGCGACTTTCGGGTGGGGGCGCGCTCTCCCCCAAAAAGATTTCACCCCGCTGATAGGGCCGACCCCCGCCCAAAACCGCTGCGCGGTTTTGGCCTCCCCGCAAGGGGGAGGCGAAGAAAGAGCGCGCGGGAGGGATCCCGCGATCGTTTCAGAAGGGTTCCTAAAAGGATAGGGACTACGGTCGTCACCCCTTCCTTCCAGCCGCCCAAGCCTTCACCGCCGCTTCCAGCACCGGCAGCGGCGAATCGCCGATCGACAGCACCTGATCGTGGAACTCGCGGATGTCGAACTTGTCGCCGAGCTCCTTCTCCGCCATGGCGCGCAACTCCTCGATCTTCAGCATGCCAAGCTTATAGGCGCAGGCCTGGCCAGGCACGACGGCGTAGCGCTCGATCTCGCGCGTCACGCTCTCCTTCGTTTCGCCGGTCACGCCCGCCATATAGTCGATCGCCTGTTCGCGGCTCCATCGTTTGTGATGAATCCCCGTATGGACGACAAGCCGCGCGGCGCGGAAAAGCTCGGCCTGCAGGCGGCCGAGATCGCCGGCGGGATCGTCCTTGTACATACCCATCTCGGCGGCGAGCTTTTCAGCATAAAGGCCCCAGCCCTCGGCGTACTCGGAATAGCCGAGCATCGTGCGAATGAGCGGCATCCCCTTGATCGAGCGCTGATAGGCGGTCTGGAAATGGTGACCGGGCACCGCCTCGTGATAGGTCAGCGTCTTCAGCGAATGGATCGGATTGTCGCCGGTGTCCTTGAGGTTGATCCAGTAAATGCCGGGCCGCGAGCCGTCGAGCGAGGGTCCGGTGTAGTAGCCGCCGGGGGAGCTGTTCTGTTCGTGCTCCGGGATGCGGCGCACTTCCACCTTGTAATCCGGCAGGCGGCCGAACCATTGCGGGGCGACGGCGAGGACGTCCGCAACCTGATCGCGCAATGACTGAAGCAGCGCTTCGCGGCCTTCATCCGTGTTCGGATAAAGATTGTCAGGGCGCGCCGACAGCGTGACCATGCGCGCGCCGACGGGGCCGTCGTTAAGTCCGACCCTCTTCAACAGGGCGTCCATCTCGGCGGTGATGCGCGCGACTTCGGCAAGGCCGATCTCGTGCACGTCGTCGCCGGTCTTTGTTCCGGCGCCGTATGCGATGAGCGCGAGCTGGTACCAGGCCTCGCCCTCCTCGCCGAGGCGCCAGACGCCAGCGTCGTCGCTCGATTGCGCGCGAAGGCCGTCATATTGCGCGGCAAGGCGCGCATAGGCAGGATAAACGCCCGCCGTCAGCGCCTCGGCCGCGCGTGCGACGAGAACGCCGCGGTCATCCGCCGAAACGCCGGCCGCCTCAAGCTTTTCCGATAGCGTCGTCACCAGAGGGTGCGCGGCGGGATCGCTCGCAATGAAGCCTTCAAGGCTCTTTATGACGCCGTCGATCGCAAAGCGCGGCGGCATGACGCCGACGCCTGCGTCCGCCGCAACCGTTGCGCTCGCGCCGTCGATCGCGCGCGGCAGATCTTCAAGGCGCGCGACATAAGCCTCGCCGTCCGCTTGCGACGCAATTGGATGCTGCGTCATCAGCATGCGCGGCAGGGCGAGATGCGGCCCCGTCAGCTGCGTCATGAAATAGGGCGTCAACGCCCAGGCGTCGCCGGAATTCGGCAGCCCCGCCCCGAAGGGCGAGGCGCCGCCGAAATCAAATTGATTGCGCTGCGCGGCGACGTCATAGGCGTTTTTGAGCACGTCATAGGTCGTCGCCGCGACGCCGGTCAGCGCGGCGCGATCATGGCTTTTGAGCTCGATCAGGAACGATTCATTCATCGCGCGTGCGGCCTGATGCGCGTCAAAGCCGTATTTTCCGAGGCGCGAGAGATAGCCGGCGCCGGCTATCTCTTCGGAAACGCCAAGCTCGGTAGCGGCCTCGGGCGCGGTCGCCAGAAACGCGCGCGCATGACGATCGGCCATCGCGAGGAAAACGGCGGAGGGATCTTGCGCGGGTTCCTCGACCGCCGTGCCGCCGCTTGGGGAGTCTGGCGCTGGCTTCCCTGTCCTGCCGCAGGCTGCGACGGCGACGAGCACAAGGCTCGCAACGGCGACCAGGGGCTTTTTCTTGAGCATTTCCTCGCCCTCCCAAAGCGCTTTGGCGCGCGGACCTTATCGCCCTGCCCCCCCGGCGTGCGAGGGCGCCGCCGGACGTTCCGGCGAGGCGTTGCAAAAAAGCCCCGCCGGCGGCGCCGGCAGGGCTCTTTGATTTCAACGATTTAGCGAGAGGGCTATTCGTCGTAGGATTTCTTCGACTTTTCAGCCTGCGGAATTTCCTTGCCGGTCGCCTGATCGACGATCTTCATCGAAAGGCGGACCTTGCCGCGATCGTCGAAGCCCAAGAGCTTTACATAGACCTCGTCGCCTTCCTTGACGACGTCGGTCACCTTTTCGGTTCGCTGCTGCGACAATTGCGAGACGTGGACGAGCCCGTCGCGCGCGCCGAAGAAATTGACGAAAGCGCCGAAGTCCATCGTCTTGACGACCTTGCCCTTGTAGATTTCGCCGACTTCCGGCTCGGCCACGATCGAGTGGATCCACTTGTAGGCGGCGTCGATCTGCGCCTTGTCGGACGAAGCGATCTTGATGAGACCCTCGTCGTCGATGTTGATTTTGGCGCCGGTCTTTTCGACGATCTCGCGAATGACCTTGCCGCCGGTGCCGATCACTTCGCGGATCTTGTCTTTCGGGATCTGCATGGTCTCGATGCGCGGCGCGAATTCGCCGAGTTCTTCGCGGCTCGCCGTGATGGCTTTCGCCATTTCGCCGAGGATGTGCTGACGGCCTTCTTTCGCCTGCGCGAGCGCGACCTTCATGATCTCCTCGGTGATGCCGGCGATCTTGATGTCCATCTGCAAGGAAGTGACGCCCTGATCGGTGCCGGCGACCTTGAAGTCCATGTCGCCGAGGTGGTCTTCATCGCCGAGAATGTCGGACAGAACGGCGAAACGCTTTCCTTCGAGGATAAGGCCCATCGCGATCCCCGCGACCGGGCGCTTAATCGGGATGCCGGCGTCCATCATCGCGAGCGACGAGCCGCAGACTGTCGCCATCGAGGAAGACCCGTTCGATTCGGTGATCTCCGAAACGAGGCGGATGACGTAGGGAAATTCCTCCTGCGTCGGCAGCACGGCTTTGAGCGCGCGCCAGGCGAGCTTGCCATGGCCGATCTCGCGCCGGCCGGCGCCGCCCATGCGGCCCGTTTCGCCGACCGAGTAGGGCGGGAAGTTGTAGTGAAGAAGGAACGTCTCTTTGTACGTCCCTTCGAGCGCGTCGATATACTGCTCGTCCTCGCCGGTGCCGAGCGTCGCGACGACGAGCGCTTGCGTCTCGCCGCGCGTGAAGAGGGCCGAACCGTGGGTGCGCGGCAATACGCCGACTTCCGGCGCGATCTGACGCACGGTCCTGGTGTCGCGCCCGTCAATGCGAAGCCCCGTGTCGAGGATGCCGCCCCGGACGATATCGGCTTCGATCTCTTTGAAGAGCGAACCGACAGTCGTCTTCGACGGCGCCGCCTCGTCGCCTTCGATGCACAGCGCATCGACAGCTTTTTTCTTCGCCGCGCCGATCGCGTCCTGACGAACCTGCTTCTTGCGTTCCTTGTAGGCGGCGCGAAGATCCGCCTCGACGAGGGCGCGGATCTTTCCGGGAAGCGCGCCGTGATCGGCGTCTTTGACTTCCCACGGGTCTTTTGCGCAGGTCTCGGCGAAATCGATGATGAAATTGATCGCCTGCTTGGCCGCATTGTGGCCGAAGACGACGGCGCCGAGCATCGCCTCTTCAGAAAGCTCCTTCGCTTCTGATTCGACCATCATCACGGCGTCGGCGGTGCCGGCCATGACGAGATCGAGCTTAGAATTCGCCATCGTCTCTAGCGCGGGGTTCAAGACGTACTGCCCGTCGATGAAACCGACGCGCGCCGCGCCGATCGGCCCCAGGAACGGGATGCCGGAAATCGTCAAGGCGGCCGAGGTCGCGATCATCGCAACGATGTCCGGGTCGTTCTCAAGGTCATGGCTGATGACGGTCGCGATCACCTGCACTTCGTTCTTGAAGCCCTT
>DNZB01000019.1:2563-4172 GCA_003506635.1 Parvularcula sp. | reverse complement strand
GAAGAGCGGGCGGATCGGCCGGTCGATGAGGCGCGAGGTCAGCGTCTCTTTTTCGGTCGGGCGGCCTTCGCGCTTGAAATAGCCGCCGGGGATGCGGCCCGCGGCGAAGGCTTTTTCCTGATAGTGGACCGTCAGCGGAAAGAAATCGAATTTCGGATCGGGCGCCTTCGCGCCGACGACGGTCGCAAGAACGGTCGTCTCGCCATAGGTCGCAAGCACGGCGCCGTCCGCCTGGCGCGCCATGCGCCCCGTTTCGAGCGTCAGCGCGCGCCCGCCCCATTCGATCGATTTTCTGGTGATTTCAAACATGTCTTTTTTCTTCTTTCAGTGTTCGCCGCCGCCGGATTGCGCGCGGCAAGGGTCTTCGGTGGTCAAAGGGTGATTACTTCGGTTGCATCCTGATCGCGCCGTCGAGGCGGATCGTCTCGCCGTTCATCATCACATTGCGGATGATTTCGAGCGCGAGCGAAGCGTATTCCTCGGGCTTGCCGAGGCGCTTCGGGAAGGGGACCATGGCGGCGAGAGCGTCCTGCACCTTCTGGTCCATGCCGGCCATCATCGGCGTCCAGAAGATGCCGGGCGCGATCGTATTGCAGCGGATGCCGGAATTCATGAGGTCGCGCGCGATCGGCAGCGTCATGCCGACGACGCCGGCTTTCGAGGCGGAATAGGCGGCTTGTCCGATCTGGCCGTCGAAGGCGGCGACCGAGGCGGTGTTGATGATGACGCCGCGTTCCCCGTCGCCAAGCGGGTCGAGCGTTTCCATCTTCGCCGCGACAAGGCGGATGCAGTTGAACGTGCCGATGAGGTTGATGCCGATGACGCGGCTGAAGCTATCGAGTTTGTGCGGGCCGTTCTTCCCGACAGTCTTTTCGCCGATAGCGACGCCCGCGCAATTGATTAGGATGCGGGGGACGCCGACGGCGGCGACCGCCTTGTCGAGGCCCGCCGCGACGCTCGATTCATCGGTGACGTTGACGCTGCAAAAGACGCCGCCGAGTCTCGCGGCGAGCGCCTCGCCCTTCTCCACATTCATGTCGAAGAGAGCGACCTTGCCGCCGGCGGCCGCGATCGCTTCCGCGGTCGCCGCGCCAAGGCCGGAGGCGCCGCCCGTCACGATGGCGGAATGGCCGGAAATCTTCATGCGCGTTCTCCTTCGTGTTCCCCGCCCCTTCCCCTTGGAAGGGGCCGGACCGCGCCCATCGCGATCCGGGTCCTCTCGGGGCGTTGCCGAAGTAACGCCCGATTTTCGATCCGCTATCGGCGCAGGCCGAGGCGATCGATCAGCGCCTGATAGCGCTTTTCGTCCGTCCGCTTCACATAGTCGAGAAGCTGGCGGCGCTGCGACACGAGCTTTAAAAGCCCGCGGCGCGAATGGTTGTCTTTCTTGTGATCCTTGAAGTGCTCGGTGAGGTTCGAAATGCGCTCCGACAGGATCGCGACCTGAACCTCGGGCGAGCCCGTATCGCCCGACTTCTGGGCGTATTCCTTGATCAGCTTGGCTTTGCGCTCAGCGGTGATCGACATGACAGTTTCTCCGCGGCGCCGGTCATAAAGGCCCAGCCGGGACGCCGTCCAGCAGGGTCAAGGCGCGGGGGATAGGGGAAGG
>DNZB01000019.1:0-2291 GCA_003506635.1 Parvularcula sp. | reverse complement strand
GGGGGAAAGGCAAGGGCGGGCTCGCATAACAACCGCCGTACCAAGATCAAGCCCCTATGAAAGCCGCTCAATTCGCCCCAAAAGCAACCTCTCGCCTCGGAAAGTACTCCCGTGCTGCTAACTCGAGCGACCGTAGATCGATCACGGTTAAACCTTTCACGGCATTACCCATTTTCGCTTCGGCCCGACGACTTTGCCGCAGCGATGCAGGATGTTTACGACTTTTTCCACGACGTGAATTTGGCGCTTCGCAACCGAAGCTTGCCTCGTTTGGACGACATGCTTCGGCCCGCGGCAATGTCGGGAATTATCTCCGACATGCTTACCGCGTCGCTCGCTCGGCACTCCCGCAACTTATGTGAAAATCGGTATCACAACGGACATCCCGATCTGGTCGTTCGCGGCGTTTACCCGCAAGACTCCGTAAAATCAGGCGCTGAAGGCGTAGAGATTAAAAGCACTCGAAAAAAAGGCGGCGGCGTCGACACTCACGGTGGACGCGACCAGTGGATGTGCGTCTTCGTTTATTCCATCGACAACTCAACCGAGCCTGCTAACGACCGGTCGCCGACCAGATTCACCGAAGTTTATTTGGCGCAAGTCGAACGGGCCGATTTTCGTAGAAATGAACGCGGCGATCTTGGAACTCGAACTTCAAGCTTGCACGCTTCGGGCATCAAGAAACTGAGAGAAGGCTGGGTCTACCTCGATTAGGTCGCGCGCCTAGCCAAGGCCGGGATCGCAGTCTCGGCTATTCGCACATATGTTTCGTCTTGCTCGATTCCAATGGATTGGTATCCAACTGCCTCTGCTGCCGCCAATGTCGAGCCGGACCCGGCAAACGGATCGATCAAAATTCCGCGGCCTAAAGGCAGAGAAGCTCGAACAACCTGCCTCAAAAACGCCTGGGGCTTTAGTGAAGGGTGCGGCGCGAGTTCGCGCTCTTTTTTGTGGGTGGGACTAGACTTTATTACGTCGCCAAAGGGTGAATGCTCACCCAGCCGTCGCAGTCCCCCCGTACCCCACCTCCGAAGATTGTCCTGAACGCGACCCTCAAGGGGCTTCCTGACCAGAACCCATGGTTCCCACATAGATCGGGGCATAACTGAAACGTCAGGAAATTCCTCGTGCGCGTTCTTTGGTCTGTCGCCACCTCGCATTGTCATAACCAATCGGATGATTGTTCCTCGTGCTTCAAAGCCCGAAGCGACAAGGGACGTAGCGACGATGTGCGAGACGAGAGGATTGGACGCTAAGAAGATGTGCCCGCCAGGTACAAGCGCTCTGAGCGCTTCGCGCCCCCAAGCCTCGAAAAATCCAGCGAGAGATTTTAAGTCAGTCGCGCTAAGGGTAGTAAAGCGAGGCAAGGGCGATCGTGTGCAGCCATCAAATGATGGAGGCAGGCGCCACACGCCGCCCTTGCCCTCACGAAGTTTGTGTTTTTCCTTTTCCGAGTATTCAACAAGTCCGTACGGTGGATCTGAAACTACGGCGTGTACGGAATTATCGTCCCACTCGCGCATCACCTCAAAGCAATCACCGAAATAGAGACTCGTGCCGCCGTATTGGAAAAAAGGTTGCCGCTTCGCCCGTTCGATTTTGGCAAGCGCGGTCATTGATCGCCTCTTAATTCGTACATTCCTCGCCCCACGCGTTTAAACTGCCTTGGCGTATTCAAGTTGAGATAGGATCGCACCGAAGACTGTGGCACCTCGCCGAGCACCTGTCGCACGTCCGCCACGATTTCTTGAATCGAAGCCCGTCCGCCGCGATGCTTAAGACAAGAAATTATCGCATCGCGAACAGTGCCGGGCGGGTTCGATCGTTCTTGTTTTGTCCGCATTTCGAAGACCTAAGACGTCTCGACGTCTTTTGCAAGAGGTCCTTCACCCCAGATTAAACACCCGCAGCGGCTTCAGCTTCAGTCCGTCTAGCTCACAAAGCGCCACCGCCTCGCCGTGCATCGAGGCAAGGACCGCCGGGATGATCCCTGTCTCCGACCCCCGCACGCCCTTCGCCGTCGCCGCTGAAATAACCGCGGGCTGGCCGCGGCGGAGTTTTTCGGCCTCAGGGCCGCCGATCGCGGCTTGCGGCAGACCGGCGAGGGCGGCGTCGACGGGAAGGAGGGCGGCGTCGCGCGCCTCCGGCGTTTCGAGCTTTTCGAGGCTCGCGATCGTCACCCCGTCCTCGGCGCGGAAGGGGCCGACGGCGGTGCGGCGAAGGGCCGAGACGTGCCCTTCCGTCCCTAACGCGCGGGCCATGTCGCGGACGAGCGCGCGGACATAGGCGCC
>DNZB01000131.1:663-3144 GCA_003506635.1 Parvularcula sp. | reverse complement strand
TTCAGGGGCCGGCGAATGAGGGCGGCGTTTCTCGGCCTCGGCGTCATGGGGGCGCCGATGGCGGGCCACCTCGCCGCGCGTGGGATCGATCTTGTCGTTTACAATCGCACGGCCGCGAAGGCGGACGCCTTTCTGCGCGATCACAAGGCGCGGGCTGCGGCCGCACCGGCGGAGGCAGCCGCCGGCGCCGATATCGTCATCGCCTGTCTCGGCGACGATCCGGATGTCGATGCGGTCATGGGCGCCGTCTTGCCGGTGGTGAAGGCGGGCGCGCTTGTCATCGATCATTCAACGGCGAGCCCTGATCTTGCCCGGCGGCTCGCGAGCGCCTTCTCGGAGAAAGGCGCTTCGTTCATCGACGCGCCGGTTTCCGGCGGCGAAGCGGGCGCGAAAGCCGGGAAACTCTCCGTCATGTGCGGCGGGGAGGCGGAGGCGGTCGAGCGCGCACGGCCGGTTCTCGAAGCCTATTCGGCGCGCATCGTCCATGTCGGGCCGTCGGGCCATGGCCAGCTGGCCAAGGCGGTTAACCAGATCTGCATCGCCGGCGTTCTCCAGGGCCTCGCTGAGGGCGTCCATTTCGCTCAGGCGGCGGGCCTTGATATCGACCGGGTGATCGACGCGGTCTCCGGCGGCGCGGCGCGCTCCTGGCAGATGGAGAACCGGGCGAAGACCATGGCGGAGGGCTCGTTCGACTTCGGCTTCGCCGTCGACTGGATGCGCAAGGACCTCCGCATCGCGCTCGCCGAGGCGCGCCGCACGGGCGCGCAGCTTCCCGCCGCGGCGCTGGTTGATCAGTTTTACGCGGAGATTCAGGCGATGGGCGGGGGCCGGCAGGACACCTCAAGCCTTATTCGGCGCCTAAAACGCCCCGAAACGTGCGACTAAAAAAACTTACCAGATTGTCAATTCCCACTCGACTCAGGGTGATTCGAATTGTAATTATATAACCTATCGGGCGCTGGGGACGAAGCGCATCGGGGCGGGGGCCGGGCTCGCAACGGCCTTCAGGGTGGTTCTTAAAAGGGCGCAAACAAACATGGTATCGATCGCGGCGACGGTCGGCTTGGTGAGCCTCGGGCTTCTCCTTGTCGCCGTCATTGGGCTCCTCCGCCAATTGGGGGCGAGCGAGGCGGCGAAGGGACTTCTTTACCTTACAGGCGCTGTCTTTCTCATCGTGATCGCATCGACCTATGTGCCCGCGTTGATTTCGGGCATCTAGGCGGCGGTCGCTGTCGTAAAACGGGTGAATTGCGCCGCGGACGGCAACTCGTCCGCGGCGTTTTTGCGCTGCGCGCCGCGATTGCAGGGTCCGCCGGCGCGGCGATACTGCCTGTGCAGGTTCCGCCTTTCCCGCATCACGGAGCGATCAATGCCCGCCATCGAGACCGCAACGCCCGCCTGGAAGACCGACGATCTTTTCCTCTTTGAGGAGGAGGCCGCGAAGTTCTTCACGCGCGAGCTTCACCCCCATGTCGAGAAGTGGCGCGAGCAGGGTAAGGTCGACCGCTGGGCGTGGGAGAAAGCGGGCGAGGCCGGATTCCTTTGCGCCTCGATGCCGGAGGAATGGGGCGGGGCGGGCGGATCATTCGCCCACGAACAAATCCTGATCGAGCAGCAGGTCAAAGCCGGCGTCGAAGGTTTCGGCATGGGCCTTCATAACTGCATCGTCGCGCCCTACATCCTTCACTACGGCACCGACGAGCAGAAAAAGCGCTGGCTGCCGCGCATGGCGACGGGCGAGCTGATCGGCGCCATCGCGATGACGGAGCCGGGCACCGGATCGGACCTGCAAGCGGTCCGGACGACGGCTCTGAAAGACGGCAACCATTATGTCGTCAACGGCTCGAAGACGTTCATCACCAACGGCCAGACCGCGAATCTCATCATCGTCGTCGCCAAGACCGACCCCGGCGAAAAAGCGAAAGGTGTTTCGCTTATGGTCGTCGAAACGGACGGGGCGGACGGCTTCCGCCGCGGACGCAACCTGAAAAAACTCGGCAACAAGGCGCAGGACACGTCAGAGCTGTTCTTTGACGAGGTGCGCATCCCCCGCACCAACCTTCTCGGCGCGGACGAAGGTCAGGGCTTTTTCCAGCTGATGGAGCAATTGCCGCAGGAGCGCCACCAGATCGCCTGCCTTGCGATCGCGGCCATCGAGCGCGCGCTCGACCTGACGATCGCCTACACGAAGGAGCGCACCGCCTTCGGCCGCCCGATCATCAATTTCCAGAACACGCAGTTCAAGCTCGCCGAAGCGAAGGCGAAAGCGACGATGGCGAAGGTGTTCGTCGATCACTGCACCGGATTGCTGCTGGAAAAGAAGCTCGACGCCGCGACCGCCTCGATGGGCAAGATGCTGCTCACCGAGCTTGAAAACGAGATCATCGACGAATGCCTGCAGCTCTTCGGCGGCTACGGCTATATGGACGAATATCCGATCAGCCGCATGTACGCTGACGCGCGCGTGCAGCGCATCTATGG
>DNZB01000131.1:0-332 GCA_003506635.1 Parvularcula sp. | reverse complement strand
GCGCATCCTCATCGCCGTCATCCCGGGGCGGAGCGCCCGGGATCCATCTTCTGAAAGCCGCCGCCGCGCGCGCTACGAATTCTGGAGATGGTCCCCGGGTTCGCGCGAAGTTGCGCGCCCCAGGGCGACTGGGTCTTTTGATGAAGGACATGAGCGATGAACTTCTCTGGCAAAACCGTCTGGGTCACCGGCGCCTCCTCCGGCATCGGCGAGGCGTTGGCGATTGGGCTCGCAAAGCGCGGCGCGAGGATTATCTTGTCGGGGCGTCGCGTCGAGGCGCTCGAACGCGTTGCAAAGGCGCTTGATGCTGAAACGCTCGTGCTGCCGTTCGA
>DNZB01000052.1:2289-2725 GCA_003506635.1 Parvularcula sp. | reverse complement strand
AAGAAGGACGGCGCGGTCGCCGGGCGCATTTCCGCCTTCGTCAACCCCTTGCACCTTGAGCGCTATCAGGACGCGACAGGGCATTTCGGTTTTCTCGACGCGGTCGACGACGCCGCGGTTTTCTCGTCGCTTTTGAAGGCGGCCGAGGAGTTCTTTCGCGCGCGCGGCCTTCAAAAGTGCGCAGGCCCGTTTTCCTTTTCCGTCAACGAGGAATGCGGGCTCCTCGTCTCGGGCTTCGATACGCCGCCCTACATCATGATGCCGCACGGCCGGCCCTGGTATCAGCGCCATGTGGAGGCCGCCGGTTATGTGAAGGCGATGGACATGCACGCGCTACTCTATATCCCGCGCCGTCAGTTCATCCCGGAGCGGCGCATGAAATTCATCGAGCGCGCGCTCTCCTCGCCGAAAGTCAGGATAAGGAATATCGACTTCA
>DNZB01000052.1:1145-2022 GCA_003506635.1 Parvularcula sp. | reverse complement strand
ACGAGGAGATCGCGACGCTCGTCGACATCTACAAGGACGCGTGGAGCGACAATTGGGGCTTCATCCCCATGACCGAGGCGCAGATCGCCCATATGGCGAAAGAGCTGCGCCCGATCATCGAGCCCTATAACATCATCTTCTGCGAGCTTGAGGGCGAACCCGTCGCCTTCGGCCTTGTTCTGCCGAACGTCATGCAGGCGATCCGCGATTTCGACGGCAAATTGCTCCCCTTCAACTGGGCGAAGCTCCTCTGGCGCCTCAAGGTCAAGAAACTCCCCGAAGCGCGCATGCCGCTGATGGGCGTCCGGAAAAAACTCCACGGCAAGCCGCTCGGCGCCGCCTTCGCCTACAAGATCATCGAGATGGTCAACTCCGCCAACATGGACAACGGCGTCGTCTCGTCGGAGCTCTCCTGGATCCTCGAGAACAACACCGACATGCTGACGATGCTGACCGACATGGGCGGGGAGATCTACAAGACCTACCGGATTTATGAGCGGGGGATTTTGAGCGCCTAGAAACGCGCGCACGAACTCGCACTCTTTAACTAAATGATTTTGTTGACATTTCGTTGCGGGCAGTGAAATTTCTCCGAGATTTCACTGCCTGCGGTCGTAACTCGCCCTCGAACCCATAGTCGTAATCTCTTATTGGATCTCCTGTCGAAGCGAGCGTGAAACAGTGGCACGACAATATGCAGCGATCTGATACGCCGTCAGGGCGGCCAACAGTCTTCGCTGCAAAGGTACGGGGAAAAGTGTGAGAGAGGTCAAAAGTCGCCCCCAGAAACGAGGCGGCCTTCGGTCTCACAGGTGATTGCCTACCGCAAAAACGGCTCGTCGAAACTCCTGAGCTTGCGCGAATGCAGCGTTCCGCC
>DNZB01000052.1:0-829 GCA_003506635.1 Parvularcula sp. | reverse complement strand
GACACGCGCGCCTGATAGAAAGCGTCGGCCATGCCGGGGAGCTTGATCTCGCCGTGAAGGGGCCTGTCGGAGACGCACAATAACGTGCCGTAGGGGACGCGGTAGCGAAAGCCGTTCGCGGCGATCGTCGCTGATTCCATGTCGATCGCGATCGCGCGGCTCTGATTGAGCCTGACCGCGATCTTTTCGAAATCTAGCTCCCAGTTGCGGTCGCCGGTCGTCACGACCGTGCCCGTGCGCAAATGCTCTTTGAGCTGACCTTTCGGGATGCCGCCGACCTGTTCGACGGCGGCGGTCATTGCAAGCTGCACCTCCGCGATCGTCGGCAACGGGATCGAAGGCGGCAGGGCGTCGTCAAGGACGTTGTCTTCGCGCAGGTAAGCGTGCGCCAGCACATAATCGCCGAGGCGCTGCGTCCGGCGAAGGCCCCCGCAATGGCCGATCATCAGCCAGACATGGGGGCGCAGGACCGCAAGATGATCGGTGATCGTCTTGGCGTTCGACGGGCCGACGCCGATATTGACGAGCGTGACGCCGGCGTGACGCGGGCGCACATAGTGATAGGCGGGCATTTGCGGCTGTTTGGCGAGCGGCGGGCGCGTCGGCGCGGCGCCCCTCCTGGTGATGCGGTCGCCGGGTTCGATCAGCGCGTCAATCTCGCCCGCTTCGACTTTCTGACGGCCGAGTTCCACGAATTCATCGACATAACGCTGATAGTTCGTGAACAGAATGAAATTCTGAAAATGCTCCGGCCTTGTCGCCGTGTAGTGCTGGATGCGGTGTAGGGAATAATCCGTCCGCTCCGCCGTGAAGAGCGACAGGGGCTGCG
>DNZB01000157.1:3449-4156 GCA_003506635.1 Parvularcula sp. | reverse complement strand
GGGTGCAGCACCTTGATCGGCGCCTTGAACATCTCGACGAATTCGAGGAGCCCCTGATTGGCGCGGCAGAGGCCCCCGGAATAGGAATAGGCGTCCGAATCGGACTGCGAGAAATGCTCAAGCTTCCGGATGTCGACCTTGCCGGTCAGGGCGGAGATGTCCTGATTGTTTTCATCGCCCGGCTCGGTCTTGGCGATGCCGATCTGGCGGAGCTTCGAGGGGAAGAGCCGCACGACCTCGAATTTCGAGATGTCGCCGCCGAACTCGTCGAGGCGCTTGACCGCCCACGGGCTCATCACGGCGCCGAGCCGGCGCTTCTCGATGCCGTATTTGTCGGCGAGAAGGGATTTCAGTTCTTCCGACTGGAAAAGCCCGAGGGGGCTTTCAAAAACCGGCGAGATTTCCTTGCCGGCTTTGAGGACGTAAATCGGGTTGACCTCCATGAGGTCCTTGAGGCGCTCGGCGAGCGAGGATTTGCCGCCGCCGACGGGGCCGAGGAGGTAGATGATCTGGCGCTTTTCCTCGAGGCCCTGGCCGGCGTGGCGGAAATAGGAGACGATCCGCTCGATCGTGTCCTCCATGCCGTAAAAGCCTTCGAACGCCTTGTAGCGGCGGATCGTGCGGTTGAAGAAAATGCGGGAGAGCCGCGGGTCTTTCGAGGTGTCGATCAGCTCGGGCTCGCCGATCGCCTTCACCATCCGCTCGGC
>DNZB01000157.1:1896-3085 GCA_003506635.1 Parvularcula sp. | reverse complement strand
TCGAAGACGTCGAAACCGTTGGTCATGGCAATCTCACTCGCTTCCTGTTGCGCGCCCCGCGAAGGCGCGCGTTACGCCGCCGAAGAACCAGCCGCTGGCGAGCAGCGCCCGGAAATAAAAAAGGCGCGGATCGCCGCGATCCCCGCCCCAAACCCTCTCGTCTCCGCGGTCCGGCCCGGTCTCGCGCCGGTCCGCCGCCGTCTTGCCCGTGTCGCGCGCCGTGCGGGTCCGTCCGCGCGCCCACCGTTCGATGTGGGCGCCGGCGGCGTTTTCGCAAGCATCGCCCGCCGAAGGGGCGTCTTGCGTCTGGCGAGTGGTCTCAGCCATGTCTGACCCGCACTTGCTTGAACTTCAGCTTTGAAACGCTTGTGCTTTTCGCTCCGTCACCGGTTCCGGATTTCGCCCCATGAACCCCGAAAGGCGCGCGTCCGGCCGCACGCCCCGGGGACAAGGTTAACGCGCGGGCCCTTAATTTTGTTTTGAAGTTCGCCCTCTCCGGCGAAATTCAGGGCCTCTCGATTCGCATTGGATAATGTAACGCGATTGCGGCGCGCGCGCGATAAAGTTCGGCCATATTGCGACGCTTTTTCACGCTTGCGCTATTTCCGCCGCAGCGCGCGCGGCGCGCTTGCGGCGCGGGCCGCGGCGCGCGATGCTCGCGCCCATGGACGCTGTCAACGCTTTCATGAACGACCTTCGCGCCGCGCCGGCCTGGATCGGCGTGTGGGTGAATTTCCTCGGCGCCGTGTTCGCGCTCGCCATCCCCTTCGCCTTTCGCCGCATCGAGGCGCGCGCCGCGCTTCTTGTCATGGCGCTGACCTTTCCGGCGATGATCGCCGCGCATTCGGTGATCGGCTATTCGCGGCTTCTCGGCCTTGTGCATGTCGTCATCTGGACGCCGTTCGCGATCTGGCTGTGGCGGCGGCGCGGCGACTGGCGCGTGCGCGAAACGCTCGGCGGCAAGTGGGTCGTCCTTTTGTTCGCGACGATGCTCGTTTCGCTCGCCTTTGATTATTCGGACGTCGTCCGCTGGCTTCTGGGGGAGCGTTCCTGATGCCCGACTGGCTGATCGGCGCCGTCGCGCTCCTCGTCTCCTTCGGCTTCGCCGCCGCGGTCGCCTTCGGCCGGCGCCGCCAGCCTTGCGCGGTCGACCCGCGGATCAGGGAAAGCGGGCGCCAGGGGGAGGGAT
>DNZB01000157.1:1335-1600 GCA_003506635.1 Parvularcula sp. | reverse complement strand
TAGGGATTAGGGATTAGGGATTGCGGCTTTCGCCGTAATTCCGGGAGTCGCCGCTTGCGGCGGCGCTTCGGCGGCAAGAACAGCAATGAAAAAACCTGTCACGAGGCGCAGCGCCAGCGCCGTGCGTCCCGAAAAATCGTCAAGACAGCCAAACGCGCCTCCATCCCCAATCCCCAATCCCTAATCCCTAATCCCCAATCCCCAATCCCTAATCCCTAATCCCTAATCCCTAATCCCTAATCCCTAATCCCCAATCCCTAATCCC
>DNZB01000157.1:859-1098 GCA_003506635.1 Parvularcula sp. | reverse complement strand
CCCAATCCCTAATCCCTAATCCCACCCCTGCCCTGCCCGAAAGTCATGCGAACAGGACTTGAAATGCCTACGGATGATGTTATGTAGACATGACATCTGAAGCGAGCTTGAAAGGGCGCGAGGCATGAAATTCCAGCAATTGCTCACCTTCCTCGTCATCACCGCCGGCATGGGCTGGGCGATGGCGGAGGCTTTGGGCGACACGGCCGTCGGCATCGCGGTCGGCGCCGCCGTCGCCG
>DNZB01000157.1:424-594 GCA_003506635.1 Parvularcula sp. | reverse complement strand
CCGCGGCGATCACCGGCGTCACGGCGCGGCGCAGCTGCCCGCCGCGCGCGCCGGAATGAACCCGGCTTTCAGGGTCTGACTGATGGCGTTCAACGCAAGGCGCTACACGCGGGACTTTCTGGCGGCGATGGTCCTTTACGTCGCCAGCGTCTTCGGCGCCGCCTATGGCG
>DNZB01000157.1:0-127 GCA_003506635.1 Parvularcula sp. | reverse complement strand
TGATCGCGATCTCGCTCGCGCCGATGATCCCGGCGGTGATCGCGGCCGCGGTGTTTTTCCGGCATTTCGCGACCATGGATGAAATGTTCCGCCGCCTGCACGCCGAATCCTTTGCGGCGAGCGCGCT
>DNZB01000266.1:6232-14109 GCA_003506635.1 Parvularcula sp. | reverse complement strand
GAGCCGATCCTCCTCATCGAATGTCCGCGGCTCCTTTTCCCGTTCGCGCGCCAGATCGTCGCCGAGACGACGAGCAACGGAAATTTCCCGCCGGTGATGCTCGACCCCATCGACTTCATGACGATTTATCAGCGCAACCTGGCGGCCCGGCAGGGCGGCGCCCAGCAAGCGCTGAACGCCTGATCCCCGGATGTCGGCCGCGCGCCCGCCGGCGCGCGGAACGCTCAGCGCGCCTCGAACCGGCGCCAGAGCGCGTTCGGCGCGATCTCATTTCTGACAAAGGCCTCATGCGCGGCGCGCTCCGCTTCCGTCAGCAGGGGGGCGATGCGGCGCGTGCGCCCGCGCGCCTCGCCCGCGCCATTCGCCGCGCCGGGCGCCGGCGCGCGCGCTTCATCAAAATCAAGACCTGCCTGCGCCCCGCCGGTCAGCTCGATATAAACGGCGGCGAGAAGCCTTGAATCGAGCAGCGCGCCATGGCCGTCGCGCTTCCTGTCCGCGGTGTCGATGCCGAAGCGCTGGCAGAGCGCGTCAAGGCTCGCCGGCGCGCCCGGATATTTCCGTCGCGCGATGAGAAGCGTGTCGATCAGTTCGTTGGCGAGCGGCGCGCGCCCTGCCCCCGTCAATTCCGCGTTGATGAACGGGACGTCGAACGCCGCGCCGTTATGCGCGACCAGTTCCGCGTCGCCGGCGAACGCCAGAAAGGCGTCGGCGACGCGGGCGTCGGAAAACACCGGGAATTTGCGCAGAAAATCCTGGGTAAGGCCGTGCACCTTGACGGCGCCGTCCGGCACGTCGCGTTCGGGGTTCACATAGGCGTGGAAGCTTTTCCCGGTGATCGCGCCGCGCATCAGCTCGATCGCGCCGATCTCCACGATGCGGTGGCCCTCGTCATAGCGAAAGCCGGTCGTTTCAAGGTCGAAGACGACTTGTCTCATGAGCAGCCCTTAACCCGCCGGCGCGCGCGGCGCTACGCCCGCCGCGCCTGCGCGCGTTCATAGAGCGCCTCTTTGACGCGCTGGCCCAGCGTGGCCATCGGGAACGGCTTTTGGATGTAGCGCACGCCCTCGATCTGATCCATCTGCTCGCGCACGGAAGCCTCGGCGTAACCCGACATGAAAATGACGGGCGCCGAGACGCCGTAATCGGCGCGCGCTGCGGCGACGAAACTCGGCCCGTCGAGCTCCGGCATCATGACGTCGGAGACGATGAGGTCGAACTCAGAATCGTCCTTGAGGATTTCGAGCGCGGCGACGCCGTCCTCCGCATCGGTCACTTCATAGCCCGAGCGTTCAAGCGTCGTGACGACGAAGGCGCGCACGAGGTCTTCATCCTCGACCACCAGTATGCGTCCCGATCCCGAATAATCCGCCGCGACCGGCGGCGGCGCGGGCTCGTCCGCGGGCTCGTCCTCGGCCCCGCCCGCATGCGCCGGAAGGTAGACCTTGAAGACGGCGCCGCCCGCTTCGGCGTTTTCGACGGTGATCGCCCCGCCCATCTGGCCGATAATTCCGTGTACGGTCGAAAGGCCGAGTCCGGTGCCTTTTCCTTCCTCCTTCGTCGTGAAGAAGGGGTCGAAGATCCTGTCGACGATGTCGGCGGGAACGCCGGGCCCGGTGTCGGCGACTTCAAGGAGTATGTAATCCCCGTCGACAAGGCCGTTCACCGGTCTTGTCTTGAGATCGGCGGCCGGGACGAGGCTTGTGCGGATCGTCAGGACGCCGCCATGCGGCGCCATGGCGTCGCGGGCGTTGACGGCGAGATTCATGATCGCCGTTTCAAGCTGGTTCTTGTCGATTTTCACGTCCGGCAGGCCGCGCCCGTTGACGAATTCAAGCTTCACTTTCTCGCCGACCGCGCGGTCGAGAAAACGCGAGAAATCAAGAAGCACGTCGGTGATCGACTGAACCTTCCGCGTCAGCGTCTGGGTGCGCGAATAGGCGAGAAGCTGCTTGGTGAGGTTCGCCCCGCGCTGCGCGTTCTCGCGGATGAGAACGAGATCCTGATAGGCCGGATCGCCGGCGGGATGGCGCAGCATCAATTGTTCGCAGTTCCCCTGAATGATCTGCAAAAGATTGTTGAAGTCATGCGCGACTTCCCCGGCGATGAATCCGATCGCCTTCAGTTTCTGGTCCTGCGCGTGGTCTTGCTCCATGCGTTTGCGCGCGGTGACGTCGATCGTATAAAGAAAGGTGCGGCGGACGCCGTAGGATCCGCGCCGGCGTTTTTGCGGGCGCGCATAGAGCCCGAAGGTGCGCGCCGCGGCGCCTTTGCCGACGACCGCGTCGATGACGCGCGGCGCCGCCCCTGAGCCTGCGTTCCGGCGGATTTCCTCCGCGATCTCCTCGATCGCTTCGGCGGCGAAGACGCGCGCGAGCGGCGTGTTCTTCTTCGCCCAGTCGAAGGCTTCGAGAAAGGTTCGGTTCGCTTCGACGATGCGCGCGTCGCGGCCGATTTCGCCTTCGACGACGGCGAGGCCGAACGGCGCCTCAGAGATGTCGCCCGACATGTCGGAGGGTTCGGCCGCTTCCGCCGTCTCCGCGGCGAGGGTCATCTCGACGCAGACAAAACCTTCGCCCGCGCCGCCGCGGCGAAACGCGGAAAAGCTTGCGTCGGAAGGGTCGGCGTCGCGCCGCCGGACGACCGCGCCGACCGCGGCGCCGTCGGCGCGCCAGAGCGACCTGACCGCCTCAGCCGTTTCGCCGAGGACGACGTCGTTGATGTGCTGGAGTTCGTTGCGCGTCAGGCCGAGCGCGCTTCGCATCGCCGCGTTCGCCCAGGCGATCTGCCCTGACTTTTCGAGCGCGAAGACGGGGCGCGGAAAATCCGCGTAAGACGCGGCGAGGACGTCGTGCTCTTTCTCCTCGACGGGAAGCTCGCGCAGGCGCCAGGCGATGAAGTCGTCGGCGATCGCCACGGGGCGCGTCGAGACTTCAAAACGGCGCCGCGCCCCGCCGCCGGCGAGGCCGATCTGCTGATAGACGATTTCTTGCGCCTGCGCCGCGCTTTTCGCCGCGCGGCAGAGGCGGAAGACCTTGGTCGCTTCGGCTCCTTGCTGGGCGAACAGGCGATCGATGCGCGGCGGCAGCCCGGCCGGTCCGATGACGCCGGCGTCGCGCGCGAGCGCGAAATAGGCGGCGTTCGCATAAATGACGACGCCGTCGCGCCGCGTGATCAGGCGCGCGTCCGGGTCGATGTCGAGGA
This sequence comes from Parvularcula sp., assembly GCA_003506635.1. Lineage (GTDB taxonomy): Bacteria > Pseudomonadota > Alphaproteobacteria > Caulobacterales > Parvularculaceae > Amphiplicatus. The sequence goes on along the minus strand of DNZB01000266.1, from coordinate 10,908 downwards.
CGCGGCCCGCGATGCCGAGGCTTTCGAGAATTTCAGATCCCGCAAGCTGCGCCGCCTCATCAGAGGATTTGCCCTTGACGCGCTTGAAGGCCGCGCTGGCGAGCAGCGCGGACGACCCGGGCCGGAACGCGGCCGCGACGCAGATGACGGCGAAGACGCCGACAAGCGCGGCGAGCGCAATCCCGGCCACGCCAAGCGCGCCGGTCGAAAGGACATAAGCCGCCGCCGCGGCGGCGACGCCAAGACCGCCCCAGAGGGCGCCGAAAAGGGCGTGCTGAAAAAGCCGCGCCCGCTTTTCGATGCGCGCGCCGTCGCGCCCGGCGCCCGCCTCGCGCGCGCGCGCTTCCGCCGCCGCCATCATCGCAGCGATATCATCGGGAGCAGGCGGACGCGGCGCGGCTGTTTGCGCGCCGGCGCCAGGCGTTTCATCGTCGTCAGCGCGAAGGGGCGTCGCGGCCACGGGGGTTTCCTCTTTCGGAAAGCGGGTCTGCCTGCCTGCCCCTGTTCGCGCCGGGGCGCTAGTTCAGGCGCGCGGATTTGGCCGTTTTCGCTTTCCCCATCACGTACCCGATCACCCTGGCGACCGCCTCGTAATGTTCGACGGGGATTTCCTCATCGATCCCGACCGCCGCATAGAGCGCGCGGGCGAGGGCGATGTTTTCGACGACGGGGACGCGCGCATCCTCCGCCGCGGCCCTCAGGCGGAGCGCGACATCGTCGAGCCCCTTGGCGACACATAGGGGCGCGGCGTTCTTGCCGCTCTCATATTTGAGGGCGACGGCGTAATGCGTCGGGTTCATGATGAGGACGCTCGCCCCCTTCACGGCCTTCATCATGCGCCGCCGGGCGCGCGCCTCGCGCAGCTGGCGGCGCCGGCCCTTGATCGCCGGATCGCCGTCCGTTTCCTTCAGTTCGCGCTTCACCTCCTCGCGCGTCATCATCAGGCGCTTCATCCATTGCTGGCGCGCGAAGGCGTAATCGAGCGCGGCGACAACGCTCATCGCCGCGACGGTCACGGCGATCAGCTTGAGAACCAGCTCCTTCGACAGCGCAAGCGCGGCGCGCTCATCAGCGAAGGCGAGGCCGGCCAGCCGTTCATGGTCAGGCCAGAGCGCGAAGACGAGAATGGCGCCGATAATGATGAGCTTGCCGACGCCTTTCAGAAAATTCGAAAGGGCCTGCGGGCCGAACAGGCGTTTGGCCCCTTCCAGCGGCGAAAGGCGCTTCAAGGACGGTTTCAGTCGATCAGGCGCGATGACGGGCGCTGCCTGCGCGATATGCGCGCCCGCGGCGATGACGAGGAGGAGGAGCGCAAGGCCGGAAAGCGCCGCGCCGGCGGCGCGCGCAACCTCGCCATAGATCGACGCAAGACCCTCGCCATCGGTCAGGAATTCATGCGGGCGCTCAAGAAACGTGCGGCCGATGCGCGCCAGGCTTTGCGAAACGCCGTCGCCGAGGAGCCAGAGCGCAAGGCCCCCAGCGGCGATCATCGCCGTCGCCGGGATTTCCGCGCTGCGCGGCGCATCGCCCTTCCGGCGCGCATCGGCGAGGCGCTTCGGCGTCGGCTGTTCGGTCTTCTGGCTCTGATCTTGCTCCTCGGCCATCGGCCTACCTCAGGAACTGCGAAAGCTCGGCGTCGAAGCGCGCCAGGAACGCGGTCATTATCAGGCCGGTCGTCAGCATCAGCAGCGTCAGGCCGATGACAAGATTCGCCGGCATCAGCATGAAAAAGACCTGCGCCTGCGGCATCAGCCGGTTCAAAACGCCCGCGCCCGCGTAGAAGACAAGACCGAAGACGATGAAGGGCGCCGCCAGCCTGACGCCGAGCGAGAACGCCGTCGAAACCGCGCCGATCATCGCCGTCGCCGCATCGCCGGGCGAAAAGCCCGCGCCCGGGGCCAGCAGCGCATAAGAATCGCGCAGCGCCGCGAGAAGAAGATGGTGCGCATCCGTCGCGAAGATGAGCGTCGCGCCGAGGATCGCAAGAAAGCCGCCGACGATCGCGCCTTGCGCGTCTTGCGTCGGGTCGAAGACTTGCGCGAGGGAAAGCCCCATCTGCAGCGCGATCACCTCGCCCGCGACATTGAGCGCTGCTGCGATCGCCCGCGCGAAGAGCCCGAGAAAAAGCCCGATCGCGACTTCCCCGCCGATGAGGCTTGCGAGCTTGAAGGCGTTGTCGAACGACCCGGTCGCCGGATAAGCGGGCGCCGCGACCGGCGCGATCGCCAGCGTCAGCCCGAGCGCGATCGCAAGGCGGACGCGCGGGGGAATGGTGAGATCGCCGAAGGCGGGCGCGACCATCATCAGCGCGCCGACGCGCGCGAAGACGCTAGCGAGGATCGCGATATCGACGGGGAGCGCCGCAAGAAGCGCCGCAGTGTCAGGCGGGCCGGGGCTCACGGCAGCTCGCCGCCCGCGATAATCGCGAAAAGCTTCGTCGCGAAACGTCCGAGCGTTAACCCCATGAAAGGCAAGGTCAGCGCGATGACGAGAAACATGACGATGATGCGCGGCACGAAGACAAGCGTCATCTCCTGCACCTGCGTCAGCGCCTGAACGAGCGCAATGGCGAGCCCGACGAGAAGCCCCGCGAGCATCGCGGGCCCCGAAACGAGCAGCGTCACCCAGAACGCCTCGCGCGCAATGTCGAGCAGTTCAGCGCCTGTCATCATCGGTCCCTCAACCAGCCGGCAGATTTTGCCGGGCGGATGGTTAAGGGGGAGTGTGCGGGAGGGTTAAGGGAGGTTTAGCAGCCGCATGACGGGCGCGCCCTACAGCCGCCAGACGGCGCCGTCAGCCTCGTCACGCACAAGATCGATGCGGGCCCCATCGAAATGATAGCCGAGATGGCGCCCTTGCCTCGGGACGCCGACGACATCCGGCCAGAACGCGGCGATCGCTTCGCCGCCGGGGTCGCGGACGCTGGGGTAAACAAGGCCGTTTGATCCTTCGGCGCGGAGGCGCCGGGCGAGCGCGTGCGAGGCCGCGTAACTGTCGGGCGCGAGACAATCCTGAAAGGACTTCGCAAGGCGCAGGTCGTGGAACCGGTTGTCAACGGCGCCCACAAGCTCGCGCATTTGCGCGAGCCATCCCGCGCTCTCCTTGGTCGCGCGAAAAAACTTCGCCTTGTGAAAGGCGGTTTCTGCGACCGCCGTCTCGAACCGGTTCGCGGCGTAGTAGGCGCCGAACGCGCCGTCGTGAAAGCGGCCCGCCCGGTCGGGACTTATATGGACGAACGGCGCCATCACGTAACTCGCCCCCGGCCCCGAAACACGGCGCGCGACCGGCACAAGATCAAGGCGCCCGACGCTCTCCGCGATCCGCGGATTGGTCTTCATCTCCGCAGCGACGAGCAGATCCCAGTCAGCGGGGTCGGCGATATCGTCAAAAAGATCGATCGGCGGATAGCGCGAGGAAATGATGCGCCGCGCGTCCGGCCACGCGACGCGCGCTAGCGGCGGAACGCTCATCCGCGCGCGGCGTCGAGATAATGCCGTATGCGGAACAAATCCGTCAGATAGCCGCGCAACATGATGTCGAGCGCGCTCGCCCCGCCGAAATCGGCGTTGGGCTTTTTGACCCAGGCATAGGCCCGCGCATTCTCCGTGAACAGAATTCGCAGCGCCTTGTGCACGCCGAGCAGCACCGAAAGCCTCGTTTTCACGTCGATGTCGAGCCGGCCGACCGCGCCGCCTTTCCAGCGCGCATAGGTGCGCGGCGACAATCCGCCGAGAAGGACCGCCGCTTCCGCGTCCGTGATCTCCCAGCGACGAAAAAGATTGACGGCCGCGCGCGCCATCGCCTCGCCCTCAGCGTCGGTGATGACGGGAGCGGCCGCCTCGGCCGGGCGTTTTTCGATCAATTGCAGCGCCACCGGTCGCCTCCGTCCTTGAGGACAAGATAAGCGTCGATCTGCCAAATGTCAATATATAACTGAGAATGTGCCGTATGGCGGCGCTTCACGCCGCCGCCCTCGCCATCGACGGCGTTTCCGCCTCCCGCGCTTTCAACACCCGGCCGAGCTTTTTCTTCTCGAAGACCGGCGTGAAGCCCTCGCCGTCGAAGACTTCCTGCCCGCGAATAAACACGCCCTTCACGACGCCGTCGCTGCGGCAGACGAGCTGGTCGTTCTGGAGCGTGTCGCGCCAGATGCGGACCGTGTTCGCTTCGCCGTCGTGGGCCGCGAGCGCTTTGGGGTCGATCAGCACGATGTCGGCCTGAGCGCCCACTTCGATCGATCCTGTATCCAAACCGAAGACCTCCGCGGCGTCGCGGGTGAGGCGCTTCACCATGAAGGCGACGCCCGCCTCGCCCTTCGCCTCCATCGCGATTTTGAGGGCGCGCAGGTTCACGTCGTAAAAGGCGAGGTTGGTGAGGTGCGCGCCGGAATCAGCAAAGCCCGGCAGGAACGCCTCGTCCATCGTCAGCCGGCTGACCATCGCGGCGTCGTAATTCGCGCTGATCGTTTTCCAGATGAAGCGGCGGTCCCAGATCTTCAGGAGATGGAAGAAGAAATCCGCGTCGTCGGCGACCGGCGGAAAGGCGGCGAAGGCAGACTGCTCGTCAGGCGCCGCCGCGTCCCCCGCTCCCGCCCTTCGCGCGAGAGGGGTTAGGCGTGAGGGGGCGTGTCTCAAGGAGCTGACGGGGTCTCTTGCGGCGCCGGCCCCCCCCCCCCC
>DNZB01000266.1:5477-6049 GCA_003506635.1 Parvularcula sp. | reverse complement strand
GGGGGGGTGGGGGGGCCCCCCCCCCCCGGGCGAAAAAAACCCGGGGNGTTTGGGGGGGCCCCCCCCAACCCCCCCCCCCCCCCTGCCCCTCTCCCGAGACGGGCGGGAGAGGGGGGAAGGGCCGCCTGAAACTTCTTCAGCCGCTCAAAGATATCGCCAAGGTTCTGCCCCCTCCACGCCGCGACCGGGCAGTCGACGACCTCCATCTCCTCGATCGCGCGGCGGAAGGCGTAATCTTCAAGCCGCAGAAGGCGTTTCAACCGGTCAAGCCCGAAACCCGTCTTTCCCTTGCGCCACATCTTCTTGAAGCGCGCCTCGAATGCAGGATCGTCGTAAAGCGCGCGCCGGCCGGCGTCGTCTTCAAGATCCAGTTTGATCAGTTCACGGAGTTCCGGGATCTCCTCCGACAGCGGCGTCACCGGCCCGTCGCCGAAAACGAGAAAGCGCGCGGCGAGGCTTTGAAGATGGAACGCGCCGCCGACGAGCTTCGAATTGAGGAGCCGCGCCAAAAGATGCGCGCTGCGGATGATGTTGCGGTTCGAGCGCACGTCGAGCGCGGCGACGGCGGTGAT
>DNZB01000266.1:4710-5212 GCA_003506635.1 Parvularcula sp. | reverse complement strand
TTCAAGGGCTTGCCGTGGAGGCGCCCGCTGGTCAGCAGGAAGGCGCGGAAAACCTTCAAGGGGCTTTCGGTCGGCGGCGTCGCCTGCCAGACGCGGCCGTGGCGGCGCACGACATGGGTGAGGCGCTTAAGCTCCGTGTACCCCCCATATTGCGACGGGATGCGGCGGTCGCGGTTCGGGTCGTTGGAGAGGTAATGGAAGGGGAGGCCGTCCGACGAAAACCCGGCGTAGCCTTCGCGCATGCCCTTTTCTAGGAGGCGCTCCATCTCCGCCATTTCGGCTTCGGTCGGATCGCGCGTCACGGAGGGCGTGACGCCCATCGCGGCGATGCGCAGCATCGAATAGGGGATCATCGGCGCGATGTTCGGCCCGAGATCGAGCGTTTCAAGATGCGCAAGGTAATCGGCGGAGTCATTCCATGTCGCCCGGTCGGCGACGCGCTTCAGAACGGGCTTGGGTATGTTTTCAACCCGCGCGAAACAATCGACGACGGGGTCTTGAT
>DNZB01000266.1:3602-4377 GCA_003506635.1 Parvularcula sp. | reverse complement strand
CCGGGCGATAATTCAACCTCAAGATCATAATGCGTGTGAATGTCGAGAAGCCCGGGCGTCAGCCACAGGCCTTTCGCGTCAATCTCGCGCGCGCCCGCGCCCGCCGTTTTCCCGCGCGCGGCGATGCGGCCGTCCTTGACGGCGATGTCCTCAACGACGGGGGCCGCGCCGGAGCCGTCGAAAACCGTCGCATTGCGGATGACAAGATCGAATGGGGTCATGCCGGCGAGCCTGAAAAACTTTGAAGGCGCTCGCAAGCGGGGCGTGCAGTCGCGGGCGTTCAGCCCTTGGGCTTTACATCCGCGATCTCGCCGATCGTCTCGCCGCCGCACAGCACATAGATGACGCGATAGACGGGGCTCGCGCCTTTCAGCGTGTAGGTAACCGGCGTCGGCGTGACGACCTGCATGACGAGATCGGCGGGCGGCGCGGCGTCGAGATAAACGCGCAAGCCCGGCGGCATCGCACGGTCGGCGGGGCCTTCGCGCCAGGAGAGCGCGTAGCCCGGCGTCGGCATGTCGATCTCGCCCTCGATCGTGAGCGCGTGCCCGGCCCCGTCAGGCGCCGTCCACGCGGCCCAGTTGCGGCTGTCGAGCGCCGGGCAAGGGTCGAGCGAAGGATCGGCGGCCACGGCGTCCTCCGCTTCCGCAACAGTTGTTTCGTCGACGATGGACGCGGGCTCGACTTGCGGCGCCGTCTCCGCGACCGAGGCGGCGGGCGGGGCGGCGTCCGCCGCGGGCGCCGCATCCTCTTTCGCGCAAGCGGAAAGCGCGAC
>DNZB01000266.1:2829-3416 GCA_003506635.1 Parvularcula sp. | reverse complement strand
ACCGCGGTGACGACGTCGACAAGGCTCGCGTCGCCTGCGGCGACTTGGGCTGCCGCCGATTCGCCCGCTTGCAGGGACGACGCCGTCTCCGCGATCGCATTGTTGAGAAGCGCGCCGAAGGACGCGGCCGGATCTTGGCTCGTGCGCGCCGGCGCGGCTCTGGCGGCTTCGGCGTAGGCCTGGCTCGCGCGGATGGCGTCGATCGACATCGTTTACTCCAATATGCGCAAGGTCGACGCCGCCATCGAGCGCACCTGATCGAGCGCGCCGAGATTGGCCTCATAGCTGCGCTGGGCTTCGCGGAGGTCCATCATCTCGATCAGCGGATTGACGTTGGCGACGAGCACGTTGCCTTCGGCGTCCGCGGCGGGATGCGCAGGATCATGCCTTACGGTGAAGGCGGTCGGATCAAGCTCGACCCGGCTCAATTTCACCAGCATCGCATCCGCGTCCTTGTCAAGGAAGGATGAGAACACAGGCACCTGCCGGCGATAGGGTTCAAGCCCCGGCGCGACCGGCGTCGAGTTTGCGTTGGCGATGTTCTCCGCGACGATGCGGATGCGGCCCGCCTGCGCGCGCATGCCGGA
>DNZB01000266.1:1479-2537 GCA_003506635.1 Parvularcula sp. | reverse complement strand
GCGCGCATGCCGGAAGCGGAGACGGAAAGGGCTGCGTTGAGGTCGTCCATCGTTCGGATCCTATCTGCCGCCGCGGACCGCAAGCCGCATCAGCTCGACGCTCTTGCGATAGATCGAGGAGACAAGGCCGTAGTCCATCCGCGTTTCGGAGAGCTTCATCATCTGCGTTTCGATCGACACCTGATTGCCGCTGAGCGAGGCTTCGCCGTCCGGGGCGAGATGCGGCGCGGCTGAACCGCCGCTGCGCCCGCCCGGCTGGAGGTGGCGCGGATCGCTGACGCGCAGCGCGCCCGAAAGGCGCGCTTCGAACGCCGGCGCCGCAAGATCGCGCGCGATGTAGCCCGGCGTGTCGGCGTTGGCGATGTTTTCCGAAATGACGCTGGTGCGCGCGGCGAGAAAATCCAGCCGCTGCGCGAGCCCCGCCAGAACGGACGATTTCGAAAGATCCATGACGCGATCCGCAATTCCCGGCCCGGAAGATCGCGCCTTATGGTTAAGCGGGCGTTGAAGCCGGCGAAGGCGGGCATGTTGAAGGCGGGGCGCACCCGGGCCACAATCGGGGAGGTGAACAAATCCTTTCCGAAAGTCCGGTCGGGGATGCAGAAGAAATTCGGTCTGGTGCTCGGGTCCGGGGCGGCGCGCGGCTGGGCGCATGTCGGCATCGTGCGCGCGCTCGACGAAATCGGGTTGAAGCCGGATATCGTCGCCGGCTGCTCGGTCGGCGCGCTTGTCGGCGGCGCATGGCTGTGCGGCGCGCTTGACGAATTCGAGGCCTGGGCGCGCGAATTATCGCCCGTCTCCGCCTTCGGCGCCTTTAATTTCTGGGTCAATCGCGGCGGGCTGATCGACACGACGCCGGCCTTTTCGGCGTTTTCGGCCTTCGACAGGAAGATTGAAGACCTGCCCGTCAAATATGGCGCGGTCGCCGCCGACCTCGGCACCGGCGAGGAAGTGTGGATCACGCAAGGGTCCGTCATCGAGGCGGCGCGCGCGTCTTCCGCGATCCCCGTCATTTTTCACGCCGTGGCGCGCGGGCCCCGCTGGCTCGTCGACGGCGC
>DNZB01000266.1:0-1100 GCA_003506635.1 Parvularcula sp. | reverse complement strand
CTGACGCGCTTTAACGCGCCGGGGCCGGGACTGCCGGCGCTCGACCCGGCGCCGGCGCCGAAGCGGGCCGAAAGCTTTTCCGGCGCCGTGACGGCGTTCATCGAAGACACGCGCATGCGCGTCGACCGCCAGCTCGCCATCGCCAAATCGCGCCAGCAGGCCAAGCCGCAGCTCTTCGAGACGGCCTACGCCGCGATCGACATTTTCCAGATGCATCTGACGCGCATGCGCGCCGAAACGGCGCCGCCCGACATCGCGCTGACCCCTGACATGCGCGACGCGATGCCGAACGCCTTCGACCGCGCCGACGAATTCATTGAAAAAGGGCGCATCGCGCTCATGGAGCGGCGCGCCGATATCGAAGCGCTGCTCGCGTCCTGACCTTAAGAAGGGGGCTGTCCCATGATCCGCCTTTGCGCCGCCTTATTCCTGATGCTCACGGCGGAGGCCGCGGCGCGTCCGTTCACCATCGATGACGCGCTGGCGATCAAGGCGGTCAGCGATCCGCGCATCAGCCCGGACGGGAAATGGGTCGCCTATGCGGTCGAGAAAAACGATCTCGACAAGGATGAAAAGACCTCGCGCATTTTCATGACCTCGATCGACGGCGCCGAGACGATCGCGATGACCGGCGAGACTTATTCCGCGTCAGACCCGCGCTGGTCGCCGGACGGGAAATATCTCTCCTTCATCGCGGCGCGCGACGATCTCGACGAGAACGCCGCCGCCCAGGTCTATACGCTCGACCTGCGCGGCGGCGAGGCGGCGCCCTATACGAGCGTTCCGCAAGGCGTCGATGCGCATGAATGGGCGCCCGCGGGCGGCAAGCTGCTTCTCGCCGTCCGGGACGAAAGCGCGAGCGACAAGGCGGCGAGGCTGGCGCGGGAGAAAGGCGAGGATGAGCCCGTTCTTCCCGTCATCATCGACCGGCTGCAGTTCAAGGAGGACGGCGTCGGCTATCTCGACCGCTCGCGCCGGCATTACTATGTGCAGGAAGGCCGCCTCGCCCAGCCGAAACAGGCGACCTTCGGCGATTATGACGATTTCGAGGGCGTCTGGTCGCCGGACGGCGCGCGCATCGCCTTCACCTCGAACCGCAC
>DNZB01000021.1 GCA_003506635.1 Parvularcula sp. | reverse complement strand
CCCATATGACGGCGGCGATCGAAAGGAAGTCTCTCATGAAGCGTGATTTCGGCTTGGCGTTGGGCGCGGCGCTTTTCGTTTCCAGCTGCGCGACCGGATCGATCGAATCGAAGTTGCTGACTTCGGACCGAGCGAAGGATAGCGGACTTCAATACGCCCTGCCCAAGGGCAGGCTGAAAATGCAGGTTACGCTCGGCTATCGCTATTATGCAGCCGACCAGCAAAAGAAGTTCGCGGAGAAGGTTGAGGTCGCTCTCCTCGCGCCAAGCGTGACCAGCGCAGTCGCAGTTCCAGACCCGGACGCGCGCTATCACCTCGCGCTGTCGCCAAGTGTTCTCGCGGACGATCATTTCTGCATCAGCGTCGGCCAGAACGGCCTCTTGCAGTCCGTCGGCGTCGTCAACGCCGACCGGTCGGCGGACATCATCCAGAAAATTGCGGAAACGATCGCGGTATTCACGACAGGGGCGCCGACCGGCGGAATTTTGAAAGCCGATGGAGGAGGGCGCAAGGGCGTGAACGTCTGGGAGAAGGCGCCGTTTGTCGAAGTCGTATTCGATCCGGACAGCGAAACGGAGCGCAAATCGATGCAACAGCGCATCAGCGAGGCGCTCGCCGCGCGGATCGCGGCGGTTCAGGCTGATGTGCCCGCGGCGTTGAAAGCGGCTGAGCCGGCGATCGACGCCAAGCTCAAGACGTTGAGCATTGAAAGCAATCTTGGCTCCCGTCTGGCGCAAGGGGGCGATCTCATCACCTTTACAGGCGGACTAAAAGATGAGGTTGTCGCTGCGCCTACAGGGCCGGTCGGCGGCGTTTATTATCGAATGTCGGGTGAACGACGCTTCGAAGTCGCGCCATATCAAGATCAAGGCGCGGGCGGGGTTGGCTCCGTGGGCGGTCGAAAGCAGGAATCCATCTTGCTGCTTCCCGATCGCGTCGCGACCGGCTGGATAGCGGTCAGTCGCGCGCCCATGGTGCGGAAGCAGACGACGTTGACGCTCGTCAACGGGACCTTGACGGCTGTCGACGTCAACAAGCCGAGCGAGGGACTTGCACTTGTCAGCGTTCCGCTCAACGTTGCGGGCGCCGTCATCGAAACACCGGCGCGTTTCTTCACATCGATCGCCAAGGCGACAAAATCGGAAACTGCGCTGGTTTCGGCGAAGGCTGAGCTGTTCGCAGCGCAGGCCGAACTGGAAAAGCTGAAAGCAGGCCAGGAGGGAAAGCCGCAGGGCGGTTCGGACTTCCAAGGGTCAACCGGGCTCGGGTCCGCGACAAAGCCGCCAGGCAAATTCGAGTCCGGGCTAAACTGCGGCGGCGCGCCGGGTTAGTCCCGTAAGGGCTTGACCTTTACCGGAACTTGGCGCGACGACACGCTCGCATTAGCCATTGCGTCGGACGCAACTTGAAAAGCGAGTCAGTGAGACGCCGTCCCGGCCTTGCCGCGCATGTCGACCGGCCGGGCCCTGCGATCGTGCTTGTCGAGCCGCAGCTTGGCGAGAATATCGGCGCGGTCGCGCGGGTGATGCTGAATTTCGGGCTCACCGATCTGCGCCTTGTCGCCCCGCGCGACGGCTGGCCGAATGAGAAGGCGACGGCGATGGCGTCGGGCGCGGCCCGCGTTGTTGAGGCCGCGCGTGTCGTCGCCGCGACGGGCGAGGCGCTTGCGGCGGCGCAGTTCGTCGCCGCGATGACGGCGCGCCCGCGCGAATCGCTGACGCCGGTGCTGACGCCGGAGGAAGCCGCGCGCGCGATGAAGGCGCGGGTCGATCGGGGCGAGGCTTGCGCGCTTCTTCTCGGGCCGGAGCGCACGGGCCTTTCCAATGACGATGTCGCGCGCGCCGACGCGATCGTGGCGATCCCGGTCAACCCCGCTTTCGCTTCCTTGAACCTTGCGCAGGCGGCTTGCGTCTTCGCTTATGAATGGGCGAAGGCGGACGGTTACGCCGCGCCGCCCTCCGATCTCGAAACGGCGGCGCCGGCGAACCGGGCGGAGTTTGAAGGGTTGATCGGACACCTCTTCGCCGAGCTTGACCGTCAGCGCTATTTCTACCCGCCGGAAAAGCGCCCGATCCAGCAGAGGAAGCTGCGCGCCGCGCTGATGCGGGCGGGCCTGACGGAAGGGGAGGTGCGGACCTTGCGCGGCGTCATCAAGGCGCTGGTCGACCGGCGCGCGAAGGACTGAGTCGAAATCTTCAAATAAGAACCGTGTACGAATGAAGGAGCCCTCTTGCCTCCCCCTTGCGCGGAGGCCGAAAGTCGCCCTTTGCGACTTTCGGGCGGGGGAGATCACGTCGAACACGCATATCCGCATGTTGAAGGGGCCGACCCCCGCCCAAAACCGCTGCGCGGTATTGGCCTCCCCGCAAGGGGGAGGCGAAGGGACCCTTTCGGCGCGCGCTGCGAATCATTGTTTCGCGGGCGCCTCTTGTGCGAGAAAAGAGCCGCAATAAGGCGCTCATTTGGAGTTCTTCAAAGATGTTTCGCTCAATTCTCGCCGCAGCGGCGGCCGCTGCTCTCGCCGCTTGCGCCACCGCGCCGTCTTATGACGCAATCATCCGTGGGGGGACGGTCTATGACGGCATGGGCGCGCCGGGCGTCATCGCCGATGTCGCGATCAAGGGCGACCGCATCGCGGCGGTCGGCGATCTCGGCGAAGCGACCGCCGAAACGGTCATCGACGCGCAAGGCAGGGCGGTCGCGCCGGGGTTCGTCAATGTATTGAGCTGGGCGAACGAAACGCTGATCGAGGACGGGCGCGGCCAAAGCGACCTCCTTCAGGGCGTGACGCTTGAAGTCTTCGGCGAGGGCTGGTCGATGGGCCCCCTGACCGACGCCATGCGCGCCGAGCGCCTGAAGCAGCAGGGCGACATCAGGTTCGACATTCCGTGGACGAGCCTTGGCGATTATCTCGACCACCTTGAAGCGCGCGGCGTGTCGCCGAATATCGCGTCCTTCGTCGGCGCGACGACGGTGCGCATTCACGAACTCGGCTATGAAGACCGCGCGCCGAAGGCGGACGAACTCGCGCGCATGCAGGACCTCGTGCGCGAAGCGATGCGCGAGGGCGCGCTCGGCGTCGGCGCGTCGCTGATTTACGCGCCCGCCTTTTATGCGAAAACGGATGAGCTGATCGCGCTGACGCAGGCGGCGGCGGAATTCGGCGGCGGCTACATCGCGCATATGCGATCGGAGGGCGATCGCTATCTTGAGGCGATCGACGAGACGATCGCGATCGCGCGGGCCGCGAACACGCGCGCGCAGATCTATCACCTGAAGCCGGCGGGGCGCGCGAACTGGGGCAAGAGCGCCGAAGGTCTTGCAAGACTTGACGCGGCGCGGCGCGCGGGCGTCGACATCACGGCGAACATCTACACCTATACGGCGGGCGCGACGGGACTTTACGCCACCATGCCGCCCTGGGTGCAGGAGGGCGGACACGACGCCTGGGTCGCGCGCCTTAAAGACCCGAAAATCAGAAAGCGCGTCATCGCGGAAATGCGCGCGCCGGCGAAGGGCTGGGAAAATGTCCTTCAACTCGCCGGCGGGGCGGAGAATGTCCTCCTCATCGGCTTCAGGAATGACACGCTGAAGCCGTTGACCGGCAAGACGCTCGCCGAAGTCGCGAAGGCGCGCGGCGCGAGCCCCGAGGACGCCATCATCGACCTCGTGATCGAGGATGACAGCCGCGTCGACACGGCGTTCTTCCTGATTTCGGAAGACAATATCCGCCGCAACATCCGATGGCCGCATCTGATGTTCGGCTCGGACGAGGGGGCCTATGCGCCCGAAGGCGTCTTCCTGAAATCGAACGCGCACCCGCGCGCCTACGGAACCTTCGCGCGTCTTCTCGGCAAATATGTGCGGGAGGAAAAAATCATTCCCCTGGAAGAGGCGATCCGCAGGCTGACGAGCCTTTCCGCCGACAGTCTCCGCATCAAGGAGCGCGGCCGCCTCGTCCCCGGCTATTACGCCGACATCGTCGTCTTCGATCCCGCGACGATCGGCGACAAGGCGACTTATGACGCGCCGCACCAGCTGGCGGCGGGCGTCGAGACGGTGTTCGTCAACGGCGTCCTTACGGTCTCCGGCGGGGCGCATACGGGCGCCAAGGCCGGCCGCGTGGTGCGCGGCCCAGGCTGGACCGGCGCCGAATGACGCTCGAAAAACTGTCGCGGGCCGAGGCGCTTGCGGCGCACCGTTTCCGCTATTTCGAATTCATGATGGCGGCCTCGTGCGTCGTGCTCGTCTGCTCGAACATCATCGGCGCGGGCAAGGTCGCGAGCGTCGCCGGCCTGTCTTTCGGCGCCGGCGTTCTTTTCTTTCCGTTCTCTTATGTCGCCGGCGACGTGCTGAC
>DNZB01000362.1:5909-6348 GCA_003506635.1 Parvularcula sp. | reverse complement strand
CCTATTTCGGCGCCCTCTTCGCCAATATCCGTTGCAGCGTCCGCCGGTGCATGCCGAGGCGGCGCGCCGTTTCCGACACGTTGTGGTCGCACAGTTCATAGACGCGCTGGATGTGCTCCCAGCGCACGCGGTCGGCGCTCATCGGGTTTTCGGGGGGCTCAGGGCGTTCGCCGCCGCGCGCGAGGAGGGCCTTTTCGACGTCGTCGGCGTCGGCGGGTTTTGAGAGATAGTCGATCGCGCCGGCTTTGACCGCGGCGACGGCGGTCGCGATATTGCCGTAGCCGGTCAGCATGATGACGCTGCAATCCTCGCGGATGTCGCGGATGGCGTTGACGACCTCGATGCCGTCGCCGTCCTCAAGGCGCAAATCGACGACCGCGAAGGCGGGCGCGGCTTCCCGCGCCATCCGGATCGCCTCCCGGACGCCGGCGGCCATCCG
>DNZB01000362.1:0-5561 GCA_003506635.1 Parvularcula sp. | reverse complement strand
TCGGGAAGGTCGGCGCGGATCGAGAGCTCGTCGGTCATGGCGGTCGCTTCACGGATGTCTTTCATACGCGGTATGTGCGCTGGAAGATCGCCATGGGCAACACTTCCCTTAAGGTCGCGACCCTTCGTCAGCGCGCCTCCGCCGCGGCGCGCGGCCAGCGAACGGCGACCCAGGCGCCCGCCTCGCCGCCCTCGGGCCAGGGACGGTTATCGAAGACGAGGTCGGCGCCCGTGCGTTCAAGCAGCGTTTTGGCGATGAAGAAGCCAAGGCCGAGCCCCCCGGAGCGCGCGCCGCGCTCGCGCGCGCGGCGCCCAAGATAAGGCTCTCCGAGACGTCCGAGGATGTCGGGCGCGAAGCCGCGCCCGTCGTCATGCACTTCGATCTCGATATCGGCGGTGGACCAGTCGGCCGAGACGAGGACCTTCGAGCGGCCATAGGCGACCGCGTTCTCGATGATGTTCCTTAGGCCGTAGATGATCTCCGGGCGCCGGCGCAGCACCGGGGGCTCTTCGCCCGCCGGCCCGCGCATTTCAAAAATGACGGCGGGGCCGAGGCGCGCGTCGATGAAGGGCGCTGCCGCCTCTTTCAGGAGGAGATCAAGGCCGATGCGGTCCATCATCGCGTCGGCTTCAGCGCCGCCCTTGGAGAGGCGGCCCAAAATCTCGCGGCAGCGCTGCGCCTGTTCAACGAGAAGGCGCGCGTCCTCTTCGAGTAGGCCTTCGCCTTTCAATTCGTTGGCCATCTCCTTCGCGGTCAGCTGGATGGTGGCGAGCGGCGTGCCAAGTTCGTGCGCGGCCGCCGCGGCGAGCCCGCCAAGCGCGGCGAGGCGTTCCTCGCGCGCCAGAACGAGCTGCGAGGCGGCCAGCGCGCTGCGCATCTGCGCGGCTTCCTGCGCGATGCGGTGCGCGTATGCGGCGAAGAACGCGACCGCGAAGGAAAGCGCGACCCAGGCCCCGCCATTGATCATCGGCGGGAAGATGAGGCTCTCGCCCGGCCGCCAGGGCAGCGGCAAATGCGTAAGGCCGAGAACGCCGACGCCGGCGAGCGCCAGTGCGGCGACAAGGATCGTCTGGCGCAGCGGCAAGACGCTTGCGGCGATCGTCACGGGCGCAAGGATCAGCAGCGCGAACGGGTTCTGCAATCCGCCGGTCAGGAACAGCAGAACGCACAGCTGCACGATGTCGAAGGCGATATAGGCGGTCGCCTCGGCGTCGGAGAGAAAGCGCTGCGGCGAAAAGCGCAGCGCCGCGAAGATATTGAGCCAGGCGCTCGCCGCGATCGCGCCGAGGCAGAGCCCGAGCTCGACCGGAAAGCCGAACACGAAATGCACGATGAGGATCGCGGAAATCTGCCCGCCGACGGCGAGCCAGCGCAGCGTCGTCAGCGTGCGGATGCGGATCGGTCCGCGCAAGGATTGCACGGCGATCTCCTCGGCGGCGGGGGAAGGGGGCATCGGGCGGCGAAGTGTCTATGGCGACGCGAAAGGCGAGCGCGTAAGGATGAGTCTAGAGGGACGCCGCGCCAAAAGGAAACCGCCCCATGAAGTCTCATCTTGCGTTCGCCGCCGCGCTGTTCGCCGCCGCTTGCGGCGCAACGGACGAGGGCCCCCCGCCCGCCGGCGTCATCGCGCTGTCGGACCAGTTCAAGGCGGACTTCGCGCTGATCGACCAGAACGGCAGGACGATGACGGCGGCCGACCTCAAGGGCCGCGTCGGCGTCGTCTATTTCGGCTTTGCGTCCTGCCCTGACGTGTGCCCCCTCGCGCTCGGCCGACTTGGCGCGGCGCTCAATGAACTTTCCGAGGCCGAGCGCGCGAAGGTCGCGCCGCTCTTCATCACTGTCGATCCCGATCGCGACACGCCTTCAAAGCTAAAGGACTATCTCGCCTTCGACGAGCGGATCATCGGCCTTACCGGCGACCGCGCGGCGATCGAGGCGGCGAAGGCCAATTACAAGGTCTTCGCCGAACCCGAACCGGTCGAGGATTCAGCGCTTGGATACACGATGCAGCATTCCTCGCTCTTCTATCTCGTCAACCGCGACGGCGAACTTCAATACGCGCTCCAGGACACCCTCACTCCCGCCGAGATCGCAGACGCGATCCGGCGCGCGCTTTAGCGGCGCTGACGGGCGCGCCATGACCAACACGCTCTATATCGGCGACAAGAATTACTCCTCATGGTCGCTGCGGCCCTGGCTCGTCTTGCGCTGGGCGGGCGTTTCTTTTGACGAGCGGCTGATCCGCCTCGACCAGCCAGGCTATGGCGCGGGGAAGATCGCCGAGGCGCTTGCGGTCTCGCCGACGGGCCGGGTTCCCTGTCTTGACGCCGACGGCCTTCGCATCTGGGATTCGCTCGCCATCGCCGAATGGGCGGCGGAGACTTATCCGGCCGCTCAATTGTGGCCGGCGGACAAGGCCAAACGCGCTGAAGCCCGTGCCGTGACGGCGGAGATGCATTCGGGCTTTCAGAATGTCCGCCGCGACCTTTCCATGAACATTCGCCGTCGCCTCGAACGGGCGCCGGATCTGCCGCCCGAAACGCATGCCGAGATCGCGCGGCTTGACCAGATCTGGTCGGGCCTTCGCGCGCGTTTCAGCGGCGAGGGGCCCTGGCTCTTCGGCGCACGATCGATCGCTGACGCCTTTTACGCGCCGGTCGCGACCCGGATGCGCAGTTACAAGGTCGCCCTTGGCGCGTCCGCAAGCCGGTGGTGCGAGACGATTTTCGCCGACCGCGACTTTCGCGCATGGGAAGAAGGGGCGATCCCGATAGCGGGAATGTGACGGGCAAGGCCGGCGCCGACCCGCGCTCCGGCGTCGCGGCGCGCCGTTAACCTTCAGGAATCGTTGAGGTATCGCCCGGATTTTCACGCCTCTGCGAAACCGGGCGGCAATATTGCAGGTGCGTAATAAAACTTGCGCGCCGGAGTCGGTGCGTGTCAGATTATCGAGGCGAAGCGACGGACCGGCGCGGGGAAGAGCGGTTCAGGTGTCGCGTGATGTAGGAGTTCCCGCGGGGGCCCATGCTCTATTCGGCTTACGAACTCGGCTATGCCGCGTTGACGCCTGCGCGTATGGCCGCCGGCCTTGGCGCCCGGTTCTGGCGGTCGGCGCTGAACCCGATGGCGGAAACCTGGCTCGCGCGGTCGACGGCGGCCGCCTTCGACGTCTTCGAGAACGCGACACGGCGCTATCCAAAGCCCGAATGGGGCCTTCAAACGACGATGGTCAACGGCGCGGCGATTCCGGTCGCGATCGAGACCGCGGTTGAAAAAAGCTTCTGCGACCTTCTCCATTTCCGGCGCGACGAGGCGGCGCTGAAAAAAGTCCGGGGACGGACGATCGATGATCCGAAGGTGCTGATCGTCGCGCCGCTCTCCGGCCATTACGCGACGCTTCTGCGCGGCACGGTCGAGGCGATGCTGCCCGAACACGACGTCTACGTCACCGACTGGGCCAATGCGCGGGGCGTTCCCGTGTCGGCGGGGCGGTTCGACCTAAATGACTATGTCGATTACCTTATCGAATTCATGCGTCATCTCGGCCCCGGAGCGCATGCGATGGCGGTCTGCCAGCCGGGCCCTGCGCTTCTCGCCGCCGCGGCGGTGATGGCGGAAGACGACGACCCTTGCCGCCCCGCGACGATGACGATCATGGGCAGCCCGATCGACGCGCGCCGCTCGCCGACCGTGCCGAACCTCCTTTCGCAGGAACGTTCCTACGAATGGTTCGAGCGCAACATGATCTACACGACGCCGCCGCCTTATGTCGGCGCGCTGCGCCGCGTCTATCCCGGCTTCGTGCAGCTTTATTCCTTCCTGTCGATGAACCACGACCGGCATTTGAACGCGCATTACGACTACTTCCGCCAGCTCGTCGCCGGCGACGGCGACAGCGCGGAAAAGCACCGCCGGTTTTACGACGAATATCTGTCGGTGCTCGACCTCACTGAGGAGTTCTATCTCCAGACGATCCGCGAGGTGTTCCAGGAATTCTCCCTCGCCGAGGGCAATTTCATGCATCGCGGACGCCGCGTGAAGCCGGAGGCGATCACCGACATCGCCCTCCTGACGGTTGAAGGCGAAAACGACGACATCTCCGGCATCGGCCAGACGCAGGCCGCGCACGACCTTTGCGTCAATCTGCCGGCGGCGCTGAAATCCGACTATATCCAGCCGGGCGTCGGCCATTACGGCGTCTTCAACGGCGGACGCTGGCGCGCGGAAATCCAGCCTCGCGTCGCGAAATTCATCCGCGCGCATGGCGACGCCGCGCGCCGCGCCATGCGCGCCGCGGCGGAATAGGCGGCCAAGGCTTCCCGATCCCGGCTTCGGTTGGTAGGTTCGGCTCCTTGCGAATCGAGGGCGCCGCGCCCCGTCGCGCCAGGACATCGAGGTGTTCCGTGCAAAGACTGATTCTCCCCGTTTCGCTCGCGCTCTGCGCGCTTGCCGCGCCCGCCCTCGCGCAGGAGGACGCCGCCTCCGGGGAAGCGGGGCGGAAGACGGGGCTTTATGTGCGCGGCGCGGCGGGCTTTTCCTTCCCTGAAAGCCTCGACCAGGATTTTTCCTACAGCCCCAGCTTCATCCCGATCGTCGCGCCCCCGACGGCGAAATCGACTGATCTCGGCGGCGGCGGCGCGTGGTCGGCGGCGATCGGCTTTCAATATGCGCGAACCCGCACCGAGCTTGAATATCGCCGCTTCGATCTTGATGCAGACGAAATCGCCCTGACCGGCGGCGCCGCGCCCTCGACCGTGACAGGCGCCGGCGACGTGACCGCGCAGGCGATCATGACGAACGTCTATTTCGACCTCGTCAATTCTTCGCGCCTGACGCCCTATATCGGCGCCGGCGTCGGCGGCGCGCGCGTCGAGAATGAGCTCGGTCAGCGCGACGCCGCCTTCGCCTATCAGGGCCGCGTCGGCGTTGAGCTTGCGCTGTCGCCGGCGCTGTCGCTCGGCGTCGAATATTCCTATTTCCGCACCGCCGAAATCGTCTACGGGCCGAAGGACTTCGACACGAGCCTGCCGCCGACATCGACCTTTAGCGACAACTTCCAAAGGCTCGACGGAGACCACTTCGCGGCGTCGAGCGTGATGGGAAGCCTGCGGCTGGTGTTCTAGCGCGCCGCGCTAATGGTTCGCATACGAACGATTGCGCGCTTCCCGGCGCGTCATTTATGCCGTCACCCAGGGGCGTCGCGTCAGCGACGAACCCCTCGGTCCATCTTTGTCCAGGGGGGAGTGACGGGCCCCGGATCGGCGTCGCCGTCCGCGGTGACGGCAGTTGGTTCGTACACAAACCAACGCCCGCTCATCCCGGCGCAAGCCGGGACCCAGCGCTCTCGCCAACAGCATCGTGAACCCTCCCGTTCGCCCAGGGCCGGCGGCTGTCGCCGCCGGGGGCTCACGCCCTCCCTTTTCAAGGGAGTGAGGGGGCGATGGGTGACAAGTTGTAACAATACGTGATCGCTTGCTCCGTATACGGAGGGATGATTTTGCCGGCCTTCGCCCAGATCGGAAGAGCACACGTCTGAACTCCAGTCACGTGAAACGATATCG
>DNZB01000068.1 GCA_003506635.1 Parvularcula sp. | reverse complement strand
TACCGGCTCTATTCGGTTCTCGGCACGCGGACGGGCGAAGAGCGCCAGCGCGACATCGAGGGCCTGCAGCGCGCGCGCACGAGAGAAACGCGCGAGGAAGCCGCGCCGCCTGTTCCGGACGAGCCGGAGGCAGTCAAGCCCCTGCCTCCGGTGTCCGAGGCGGCCACGCCCTTGCGCGAAGCGGACCCCGCGTTCGACGAGCGCGGCTTCATCGAAGGCGCCAAGGGCGCCTATGAAATGATCGTCGAGGCGTTTGCGTCGGGCGATCTGAAATCCGTGCGCCGCTTCATCGCCGCGCCGGTTTTCGAAGCGTTCAAGTCGGCGGTCGGCCAGCGCGAAAGCGCCGGCCAGCGCGCGGATCTGAAATTCGTCGGCGTCGAAAAGGCGACGATCGTCGCTGCCCGGGTCGAGAGCGGCGAGGCGTCGGCCTCGGTTGAGTTTCTCTCCAATCAGGTGCGTGCGACTTATGACCGGGAGGGAAAGCTCGTCGACGGCGACCCGAACCGTATTGATCTTGTAAAGGACCTCTGGACCTTCTCGCGCCAGCTCTCGTCAAATGATCCGAACTGGACTTTGGTCGCGACCGGCGCGTGACGGCTTCTGGAGCGGTCTTTGCGGACGTTGACGCCCTTACGTGTTGCGGTCCTCAGCGCCGGCGTCGCAGCCGTCGCGGCCGGCGCCTTCTGGGCCGGGAGGCGCAGCGCCGCGCCGGAGACGGCGCCGCCAGCGCTTGAACTCGCCGGCGTCAGCTTTTCCGTCTCGGAATTTGCGGCGCTGGAGGGATGGAAGGATCGCGACCCGTCCGCCGCCATTGCGGCTTTCGCGCGCTCTTGCGCCGTGCGCGCCGCGCTTGATGCGGACGCGCCGGCCAATCCGTTCGAAGCGCTGGGGCGCGAGGGCGCGACGCTTGGCGGCGCCGTTACGGACTGGCGGGAGGCCTGCGCCGCGGCGGCGGCCTTTGACGCGCATGCGGGCGCCGCGGCGGCGCGCGCCTTCTTCGAGGCGCACTTCCAGCCGGTCGCGCTGGCGGCGCGGATGGCGCCCGGCGGCGACAGGGCGGCGCCGGCGGTCGTCGAAAAGAAAGGACGGTTCACCGCCTATTTCGAGCCCTATTATCGCGCGAGCGCGGCGCAAACGCCGGAATTCTCCGCGCCTGTTCTGGCGCGGCCGCCGGACCTCGTCACCGTCGATCTCGGCGCCTTTCGGGCGGATCTTGCGGGCGAGCGCATTGCGGGCGCGGTCGTGGACGGCGCGCTGGCGCCCTATCCCGATCATGCGGCGATCAACGCCGGCGCGCTCGACGGCCGGACGGAGGTCATCGCCTTTATGCGCCCCGCCGATCTTTTGTTCTTGCAGATTCAAGGTTCGGGCCGACTCGATCTCGGCGACCGCGTCCTCAGCGTCGGCTATGACGGCCACAACGGCGCGAAATATGTGGCGATCGGCAAGACGCTGATCGAGGACGGCGCCCTGACGCGCGATAACGTCAGCATGCAGACGATCAGGGCCTGGCTCGACGCCGCGCCGGAAGCCGATGCGCGGCGGGTGCGGGAATCGAATCCGTCCTATATTTTCTTCCGCCTGATGGAGGATTTGCCCGATCCGGCGCTCGGGCCCCTTGGCGCCGGCGGCGCGCAGCTTGCCCCGATGGTCTCGCTCGCCGTCGATCCGCGTTTTACGCCGCTTGGCGCGCCTGTCTGGGTCGATCTTGAAGGCGATGAACCGTTCCGTCGATTGATGATCGCGCAAGACCGGGGCGGCGCCATCAAGGGGCCCGTGCGCGGCGACCTCTACGCCGGATCGGGCGAGGAAGCGGGCGAATTCGCCGGCGCTTTCAACCGCATGGGGACGATGACGGTTCTCTTGCCCAGGGCGGTCGCCGGGCGCCTTGCATCCGGGGCGCCGTGAAGCGCCGCGACCTTTCGGGCGAAGAACGCGCGCTCTGGGCGCTTGCGACCCGCGACGTGAAGCCGGCGACGAAAAAGCGATCCAGCCGCGCCTCAAAGCCTTCGATAAAGGACGCCGATGCCCTTTTGCACCCCGCTCCCCCCCTTCGCGTAAAAGGGGCAGGAGGAGAGGGGGCGTCTAACAGAGAGCGGCGGCCGGTTCACGCCCCCTCACCCCCAACCCCTCTCCCGCAAGCGGGAGAGGGGAGAAAGACGCGCGCGGCTCCGGCGTCTCGCGCGCTCGGCGGCGGCGATCCGGGCGCCGACCGAAAAGCGGCGAAGGGCCTGATCCCGATCGACGCGCGGCTCGACCTTCATGGGATGACAGAGCCCGCAGCGCAGACGCGCGTCACGCGGTTCATTCTCGGCGCGCGCGAGGACGGGTTGCGGTTTGTCCTCGTCATCACGGGCAAAGGATCGCGCGCTGGCGGCGAAGGACGCGGCGTCATCGGCGCGCGCTTTCTCGACTGGATCGAAACGGCGCCCCTGCGCGGCGCGATCGCGCGCGTCGCGCAAGCGAAACCGAAGGACGGCGGGTCGGGCGCCTTTTATGTCTTCCTCAAACGAAAAACGCGGGGCTGACCGGCCCCGCATTTTCGCATCGTATTTGCAGATTTCTACTTCGCGCCGAACAGGAGCATCCACGCTGCGTAACCGGCGAGCGCGACGATCGCCACGTACAGAAGCACGCGCGACAACCGGATCGCCATCGTCTCGACGAAATCCTTCGTCCATTCGATCGGCGCATCCCAC
This sequence comes from Parvularcula sp., assembly GCA_003506635.1. GTDB lineage: Bacteria > Pseudomonadota > Alphaproteobacteria > Caulobacterales > Parvularculaceae > Amphiplicatus. Next base: position 2,735 of record DNZB01000068.1, on the reverse strand, counting down.
AGCCAGTGGCGGGTCTTGTGCGGGGGCAATTGCGGCTTGTCGAAAGGCATGGCGGCGAGCACGAGGACGCCCCGGCTCTTCCACTTCGCGAAGGCCTTCTTCAGCGCGCCGTTCATCACGGAGCCGCGCAAACGCCGCGCCGGGTTCCAGTAGAGATCGTCGCACATGAATTCGATGTCGATGACGGAGGCCGCCGGATAATTCCGCTCGCTATCTTCGTCGGCGCGCACGATGGCGTGCCGGACGCCGAAATTCCTGAGGAAATTCTCGACATCGGCGAGCGATGCCGCAGATCCCGATCGCTGGAAGGCGAGCATGAGGCGGACGCCGTTCATGTCATGCTCGCCGCCGCCAACCTGCTTCAGGAAGCGGCCGAAGCCGACAAGGGCAAGACCGGCGCCGAGCGCCAGCGCCGCCGCATCGCCAAGCGCGACCATTTCGGGCGTTCCAGGGATCAGCGGCACGCCGCGCCACCCGGCGAGCCCCGCAAGACCGACGCCCGCGAAGATAAGGCCGAGAAGCGCGAGCATCGCCCCGCCCGGGTTCAGCGCGATTTCCGCGCCCGCCTTGCGCGCCGCGTGGGCGCCGTCATGCGCGACGTCGCGAAGGCGCCGCATCCAGTAGCGCGTCTTGGCGTCGGTCGTCCGATAGGCGTCTTCGAAGAGCGTCAGGTCAGGGCTGTATTCGACCGCCATGAAGCGCGTCTTGGCGGGGTCGGCGTCGGCGAATTTGTCGTCGATGATGATGTATTCGGGTCCCGAAGCGATTTCGCGCGGGACGACGACGCCGTAGAGCTTCCTCGCCTGCGCGGCTGTATTCGGCATCACCGACTGGATGCGCGATTCGCCCGACGTGAAGTCGAACGTCGTCGCGGTCTGGCGCGTATGGTCGAGAACGTCGCGCACGCGCCGCGCGAAATCGCGGTGCGGCTCGATCGTTTCGAGCGTTTCTTCAACGAGGACGCCGGCCTGGCGCAAGCCGTCGAGCTTCGACTTGCAAGCGCGCGCAGCGACCGGCGAGGCGAAGATCGATTCGACGCGGTCGCGCAGCATCGCCTGCTGGGCGGGCGAGGCCATGAAGCCCGAATTATCGGGAAGTTTGTGAACGCCGGTAAGGGCGGCCCCGGGCTCGCCCGAACGCGACCACAGATGTTTGCCGGCGCCCGTCATGATCGTCGACAGCGTCGAGCCCGGGTGCGAGGACTGAACGAAATCGAGGACCTGCGGCTCGTAGACCGCAAGCACATATTCCGTTTCGCTGACGATCTGTTCGACGCCAAAGAGCGTGATCTGGCTCGCGAGCGCGCGCAGCGTCTCAAAGTCGTAGCCGTAATGGGGATGATAAAAGGGAACGATGGCGTAGTCGGCGGTGTGGGCCTTCACCGCCATCAGCGCCTGCTCCTTGGTGCGCAGCGGCTGTTTCGACGGATGGCCGAATTCGTAGGACCGCATGGCGCGGTTCTTGTCGAGTTCTTGCGGGCGCGCGCCGCTTACGGCGTCAGTGCCGCCGTCCGAAATCCCGACGGTCTGCGCCTTCTGGAGGAACTCATCGACCGCCCCGGCGCCGAAGCCGCGCTCCTCGCCGGAATAGGCGACCCTCACGCGCTGTTTATGGCCGCCGTGCGAACCGTCCGCCATGGCTCCCGCCCCACTCCACGATCTGAACGGAAAGATTAGCCCGGCGTTAACGAAACGGAAAGAGCGCCCCCCGGCGGGGTCTGTGGCGTCGGGGACACGGGCCCGGGCCTAAAGAATATACCGCGAAAGGTCCTTGTTCCGGGCGATTTCGCCGATCCTGGCTTCGACATAAGGGGCGTCGATCGTGACCCGCTCGCCGGCGCGGTCGGGGGCGGCGAAGGAAAGGTCTTCAAGGACCGTCTCCATGACGGTCGCAAGCCGCCTTGCCCCGATATTCTCGACCGCGCCGTTCACGGCCACGGCGGCGTCGGCGATGGCGTCAATCCCGCTCTCCGCAAAATCGAGGCTCACCCCTTCGGTCGCAAGGAGCGCCGAGTATTGGCGAACGAGGCTCGCCTCGGTCTCGGTGAGGATGCGGCGGAGATCGTCGCGCGTCAGCGCCTCAAGCTCGACCCGGATCGGCAAGCGTCCTTGCAGTTCGGGAAGAAGATCGGAGGGCTTGGCTAAATGAAAGGCGCCGGACGCGATGAAGAGGATGTGGTCGGTCTTCACCGCGCCATAGCGCGTCGATACCGTCGTTCCTTCGATCAGCGGGAGAAGATCGCGCTGCACGCCTTCGCGGCTGACATCGGCGCCGCGGACGCTGTCGCCGCCGCGCGCGATCTTGTCGATCTCGTCCAGGAAGACGATGCCGTCATTCTGCGCCAGATCGACCGCCTCGCGCGTCAGCGCGTCCTCGTCGAGCAGCTTGTCGGATTCCTCCGCGATCAGCGGCGCGTAGGCGTCCTTGACAAGCAGCTTGCGGCGCTTTGTCTGGCCGCCGAACGCCTTGCCGAGAATGTCGGAGAGATTGACGACGTTCATCTGTCCGGCGCCGCCGGGCGAAAAGCCCGGCAAGTCGATCGAGGGCGCGCCGGTTTCGCGCAGGTCGATCTCGATCTCGCGCGCGTCGAGTTCATTGCGGCGGAGTTTTTCGAGAAAGCTCGCGCGCGTCGCCGCGCCCGCGCCGGCGCCGACCAGCGCGTCAAGGACGCGCATTTCGGCGTTCGCGTGCGCACGCGCCCGCACATCTTCACGCCGGCGCTCGCGCACGAGCGC
>DNZB01000018.1:3271-4659 GCA_003506635.1 Parvularcula sp. | reverse complement strand
CCGCGCGCTTTCATCGCCTCCCCCTTGTGGGCAGGGCTATCGCAGATGAAGAAATCGCCGCCTTCCCCCCTCTCCCGCTTGCGGGAGAGGGGACGCAAGCATATGCGATAGCCCTCCCCGCGAGGGGGAGGCGCACAAAGGCCGCCAACCCCTTAGCGTTTTAAGTTTCTTTACGGCTCGCCCCCTAGATAACCGGCGTGATTGTGGGCGAAAACCGACATGGTTGAACGCGTTGAGGCGTTGTTCCGCGCATCCCGGCCGGGACCGATCAGGGGCTGGGCGCACGCGCCGGCGGAAGCGGCCGAGCCTGCCTTGCAGGCGCTTTTTGAATATGACCCGGCGACCGCGACGCTGTCATGGTCCGATCCGCAGATCGCCGCGCGCCTCCTCGCCGGCGCGCCGAACGCGTCCGTCAGCCGCGCCGCCTTTGACGCCCAGATCGTCGGCGGCGACGTGGCGGCGCGCACGCTCGCCTTCGGCGGCGACGTGCAGAACTACGCTTGCGAATACCTCATCGCGCGCGGCGACGCCGAGCCGCAATGGATCGAGGAGCGGGGCGGCTGGGTCGGTGCGGGCGCCGGGCGGCGCCTCATCGGCGTCATCCGGTCGATCGAGGCGCAAAAGCGCCGCGAAACCCATCTTGCCTGGCTCGCCGAGAATGACGAGCTGACCGGCGTCATGAACCGCGCGCAGATGCGCGTGCGCCTTGACGAAACGCTGAAGGACGCGCGCGCCGCGAAGCGTTCCGGCGCCTATCTTCTCGCCGGCGTCGACGATGTCGGCGCGATCAACGCCGATTTCGGCTTCGACGTCGCCGACGAAGTGATCGTCGAATGTTCGCGCCGCATCAAGGCCGTGCTCGGCCCCGACGATCTTGTCGGCCGCGTCGCCGGCACCAAGTTCGGCATCGTGCTCACCGACGCTGATTCAGCGCGCGTGCGCGATGTCTGCGTGAAGCTTCTCAATACGGTGCGCGAAAGCGTCATCGACACGCAAAGGGGCGGCGTCGCCTCGTCCTTGTCGATCGGCGCGGTTGAAACGCCTTCGGTCGCCGACAGCGCGCACAAGGCGATGGCGTGCGCCGAGGCCGCGCTCGATCAGGCCAAGCGGCTCGGCCGCTCCAGCTGGTCGTCGTTCAGCGAAAAGACCGAAACGGTGACGGCGCGCCGGCGCAATACGCATATGTCGGACGTCATCTTGACGGCGCTCAACGAACGCCGCGTCCGCCTCGCCTTCCAGCCGATCGTCGCCGACCTCGGCGAGAGCCCGACGAAGTTCGAGTGCCTCATCCGCATGCGCGCCGAGGACGGACGCGAAGTCCCGGCGCCGGAATTCATTCCGGTCGCCGAGAAACTGGGGCTTGTCCACCTTCTCGACCGGCGCGTGCT
>DNZB01000018.1:0-2901 GCA_003506635.1 Parvularcula sp. | reverse complement strand
TCGGTGATGCGCGCCAATGAGACGCTGGCGCGGCGCATCACCGTTGAGCTGACCGAAACGCAGGTCATCGACGCGATCGACGCCTCGATCGACTTCGTGTCGGAGATCAAGAAGGTCGGCGCCTCGTTCGGCATCGACGATTTCGGCGCGGGCTACACCTCGTTCCGGAATCTGAAGGCGCTCGACATCGACATCCTGAAAATCGACGGGTCATTCGTGACCGGCGTCGCGTCGAGCCGCGAGAACCAGCTGTTCGTCAGAACGCTGCTCGACCTCGCGCGCAATTTCGGCATGAAGACGGTCGCCGAATGGGTCGACAACGAAGCCGACGCGATGCTCTTGAAGGGCCTCGGCGTCGACTTCCTGCAGGGCTATCTCATCGGCAAGCCGGAAACGGCGCCCGCCTGGCTCCCTGACGGGGCGCCGAACGAGTCGCCGCTGATACAGATCCGCGCGATGGCCTGATCAGGCGTTCTTGTCGAGCTTCGACAATTGCCGCTTCAATTCGGCGACTTCGTCCTTCAGCGACTGCATTTCGCTCGCCGCGTCGTCGCCGCCGGCGCGCCCGCCCGCGTAGAAGCCGGCGCGCGGGGCGAACATCTTCATCGCCTGGTCAAAGAGCGCCATGTTCTGGCGCGCCATGTCCTCGAACATCTGATAGCCGGGCGCCTGACCGAAGGCGTCGCGCATCTGGCCTTTGAGCCGCTCCTGATTGCGGGCGAAGGCGTCCATGCTCATTTCGAGATAGGACGGCACGAAGGCCTGCAAATTATCGCCGTAGAATTTGATGAGCTGGCGCAGGAACTGGATGGGCAGGAGGTTCTGGCCCTTGTTCTCTTCTTCAAAGATGATCTGGGTCAGCACCGAATGGGTGATGTCGTCATTGGTCTTGGCGTCATAGACGACGAATTCCTGGCCGTTCTTGACCATGTCGGCGAGGTAATCGAGCGTGACATAGGAACTCGTCGCCGTGTTGTAGAGTCGGCGGTTCGCGTATTTCTTGATGACGATGGCGTCGTTTTCGCCGCGTCCCTTGCGGCCGCCCGGCTTGCCGCCTGCCGCCTGTTCTTGTGTGGACACCCGCAATTCCTCCCGATTTTTTTGCGCAGCATGAAAATTGATGCTGCATTGCAGCATTTTTTGCGTCTGCTAAAATTCCTATAGCACGAAAAGCGCGGGCGGCTATCGCGGATCACGCACTTGCGAAGCCGCGCCCGGCCCCATAAAGCCGCTGACAACCTGCCGGGCGGCGCCTGGTCAATTTCATTGCGGAAAAAGGAGATTTTCATGAGCGGCGTCATCATCGCATCGGCGGCCCGGACCGCGGTCGGATCCTTCGGCGGCGGGCTCGCCAGTGTTTCGGCGGCAAGCCTTGGCGAGACCGCGATCAAGGCGGCGCTCGCGCGCGCAAAAATCGGCGCTGAAGACGTCAGCGAAGTCATCATGGGCCACGTTCTGACGGCGGGGCAGGGCCAGAACACCGCGCGTCAGGCGGCGATGGGGGCGGGGATCGCGAAAGAGCGGCCTGCCATGACCATCAATCAGGTCTGCGGCTCAGGGCTCCGCGCCGTCGCGCTCGCCGCCGCGGCGGTGAAGGCGGGCGATGCCTCCGTCGTCGTCGCCGGCGGTCAGGAGAGCATGTCGCTTTCCCCGCATGCGACATTCCTTCGTACCGGGACGAAAATGGGCGACGTCTCCCAGGTCGATACGATGATCAAGGACGGCCTGTGGGACGTCTTCAACAATTACCACATGGGCCAGACGGCCGAAAATCTCGCGCAGAAATACCAGATCAGCCGCGACGAGCAGGACGCCTTCGCGGCGGCGAGCCAGAACAAGGCCGAAGCCGCGAAGAAGGCCGGCAAGTTCAAGGACGAAATCGCCCCCGTCGTCATCAAGTCGAAGAAGGGCAACATCGTTTTCGAGACCGACGAATATATCCGCGACGGCGTGACGAAAGACTCGATCGCCGGCCTGCGCCCCGCCTTCACCAAAGACGGCACGGTGACGGCGGCGAACGCGTCGGGTCTCAATGACGGCGCCGCCGCGCTCGTCGTCATGTCGGAAAAGGAAGCGGGGCGCCGCGGGATCAAGCCGCTCGCGCGCATCGCCGCCGCCGCCCATTGCGGCGTCGACCCGTCGATCATGGGGATCGGCCCGGCGCCCGCTTCCCGCATGGCGCTTGAAAAGGCCGGCTGGACGCTCGCCGACCTCGACCTCATCGAGGCGAACGAGGCTTTCGCCGCGCAAGCCCTCGCCGTCGGGAAAGAGCTCGGCTGGGACCCGGCGAGGGTCAACGTCAATGGCGGCGCGATCGCCATCGGCCACCCGATCGGCGCCTCGGGCGCGCGCATCCTGACGACGCTGCTTTATGAAATGCAGCGCGGGAGCGCGAAAAAAGGCCTCGCAACGCTCTGCATCGGCGGCGGCATGGGCATCGCCATGTGCGTTGAGCGGATGTAGGATCTAAGAGATTTATCGTCGTATATCGAATTTTCGATATACGGCCATAAATCTGATATATTTTTCGCGGCCATGCGCTTTTGGCGGATCAATGGACCGCCTCGTCGGATTGACGCCCGCTCATCGCCGTCGATTGATCCCGATTGCCTCGCGCCGGTCCTTGATGCGAAACTCCGCCCAGCAGACCACAGAGTCGAGGGAGGATTTCATGACCAAAAGAACGGCGATCGTCACCGGCGGCACGCGCGGCATCGGGCGCGCGATTTCGCTGGCCCTGAAAGAAACAGGCGCCCTCGTCGCGGCGACATATGCGGGCAATGACGAAGCGGCGAAGGCCTTCACGGCGGAGACCGGCGTCAAGGCTTTCAAATGGGATGTCGGCGATTATGAAGCCTGCAAGGCGGGCGTCGCCGAGATCGAGCGCGCGCAAGGCCCGAC
>DNZB01000218.1:15697-15942 GCA_003506635.1 Parvularcula sp. | reverse complement strand
GAGGAACGCCGCACCGTCCGCATCCCGAAGTCGACGGACGGCCCGCGGCGCGAAGAAACGTTGCTGAACGAAGACGCCGAAGCGCTGATCGAAGACGAAACCGAAGGCGCCGACGAACGCCGCGTCATCCGCCTCAAGGGCGTCGACGAAGCGGACGCGATCAGGTTCATTGACGACATCAAAGGACTCGACAGCGGCGAAAGGGCGCAAATGAAGGCCGCCGTCGGGCTGTAGGATGGGACGGC
>DNZB01000218.1:0-15354 GCA_003506635.1 Parvularcula sp. | reverse complement strand
GCCTTCGGCGCCTCCGCCGGAGTCCAGCGCAGCACAGGCTTTCGCGCCGCAGCCGTCTCGTCAAGGCGCCGGCGCGGGGCGTGGAAGGGGGCGGCCTTGAAGCGCGCCGCTTCGCCCGCCTTCGCCCGGCGCGCGAGGTTGAGGAGCGCGTCGCAGAACTGGTCGAGCTCCTGCTTCGATTCCGATTCGGTCGGTTCGATCAGCATCGCGCCGTGGACGACGAGCGGGAAATACATCGTCATCGGATGATAGCCCTCGTCGATCATCGCCTTGGCGAAGTCGATAGTCTCAACGCCGGTGTCTTTCAGGAACTCGTCGTTGAAGAGCGCTTCATGCATGCAGGGGCCTTCGAACGCCGGCGTCATCTCCGCCTTCAATCGCGCAAGCACGTAATTGGCATTGAGGACCGCGTCCTCCGACGCTTGCCTTATGCCGTCAGCGCCATGGCTCATCATGTAGCTCATGGCGCGCACGAACATGCCCATCTGCCCGTGGAAGGCGGTGATGCGCCCGCCGGCCTTGCCTTCGCCTTCGGCCTTCGCGGCGCGCCGCGTTTCGACGAGGTGAAAGGCGCCGTTCTCCATCACGACGTAAGGCACCGGCGCGAAAGGCGCGAGCGCGGCAGAGAGGACCGTCGGGCCCGACCCCGGACCGCCGCCGCCATGCGGCGTCGAAAAGGTCTTGTGGAGATTGATGTGCATGGCGTCGACGCCGAGATCGCCGGGGCGGACCTTGCCCGCAATCGCGTTGAAGTTCGCGCCGTCGCAATAGAAATATCCGCCTGCGTCATGCACCGCATCGGCGAGCGCCTTGATGTCGCGCTCGAAGAGCCCGCAAGTGTTGGGGTTCGTCACCATGATGCCGGCGACGTCGGGACCGAGCTTGGCTTTGAACGCTGCAAGATCGACGCGGCCCGTTTCATCGGCCGGAATGTCATCGACCGTGAATCCGCATTGCGCGGCGGTCGCCGGGTTCGTTCCGTGCGCGGATTCAGGCGCGAGGACGCGCGTGCGCGTTCCCCCTTCCCCGCGCGCTTCGATCGCCGCCTTGATGGTCATCATGCCGCACAATTCGCCATGCGCGCCCGCCTTCGGCGACATCGCGACGGCGGGCATGCCCGTCATCGTTGTCAGCCAGTGCGCGAGCGTGTGGATGAGCTCAAGCGCGCCCTGAACCGACGATTGCGGCTGCAAGGGATGAATGTCGCCGAAGCCGGCGAGCCGCGCCATTTTCTCATTGAGGCGCGGATTGTGCTTCATCGTGCAGGAGCCCAGGGGAAACGGCCCCATGTCGATCGCGTAGTTTTTTTGGCTGAGGCGCACGAAATGGCGCATCGTCTCGGGCTCCGACAGGCCCGGCAAGCCGATCGGATTGCTGCGCGCGAAGGCGCCGAGCCTATGCGCTGACGAAGGCGCCGGGAAATCGACGCCGGTCGAGGCGAAAGCGTCGCGCTCGAAAATCAGCGGCTCTTCGATCATGAGCGCCTTGTTGCCGGTAAAGGTGTCAGGAGCGGCGGCGGACGCGGCGTCGCCGCGGGTCGGGCGGCCTTGATTGTTCATGGTCATTGATCCGAATCCCCTTGCCGGCCTTTACCGCTCTCGGGCGAGCCCGACTCCCCGCCGGCGCAGCCGCGGGTTAGCGTCGAAGCGCGGCGAAGTTTTCCCTCAATCGCCTCATAACGCTCCCAGCGATCGTTCAGCCAAACCCCCCGGCGCGTCATGCACGCCTCGTACGCCTTGCGCGATTCGTCGTCCTGTTTGCCGAACCCCTTGAAGGTAATGTGCGGAACGCCGGTCTCGCGTTCACATTCAATCTCGGCGCCGCTGATCTCGCGAAACTGCGCAAACAGGCCCTCTTCGGGAAGGGACTGAGGCGCGGCGACTTCAACGCCGTCGATCGTGACGGATGTCAACAAGGGCGCTGCGCCGGCGACATTGCGGACGCGCACGATGATGACGCGCTCGCCGCACGCGGCATGCGATATACGCTCGTCATAGGCCGGCGGGTCCAGAAAAATAGCGCCCTCAAGGCCGGGGCCGCTCGCGAGAAGCGAGCCGATCAGGAAACCGATCACAGGGACTCCTTCAATGCCAATGTGAGCTTTTCGATATCCCCGTCCGTCACGCATTCCGTCGCGGCGACGATGAGGAGGTTGTGCGTCTCCGGTTCATAGGGCCAGAGCCGCTCGCCGGGGACTCCGCCGAGGACGCCTTTGGCCGCGAGCGCCTCGACGACCTGATCGGCATTCTTCGGCAGACGCAGCGTGATCTCGTTGAAGAAGGATTTCGTCAGCACACTGACGCCCTTGACCTTCGACAGCGCATCCGTCGTCTTCACCGCCGCGTCATGGTTCAGCATGGCGACGCGGCGAAGGCCCGTTTCGCCCATCAGCGTCATGTGGACGGTGAAGGCGAGCGCGCAGAGGCCGGAATTGGTGCAGATGTTGGAAGTCGCCTTGTCGCGGCGGATGTGCTGTTCGCGCGTTGAGAGCGTCAGCACGAAGCCGCGCTTGCCGTCGGCGTCGGTGGTGAGGCCGCAAAGCCGGCCCGGCATCTGGCGGAGGTATTTCTCGCGCGTCGCAAAGAGGCCGACATAAGGCCCGCCGAAATTGAGGCCGTTGCCGATCGACTGGCCTTCGCCGACGACGATATCGGCGCCCATTTCGCCGGGGCTCTTGATGGCGCCCAAGGACATGACTTCCGTCACCACCGCGATGAGGAGAGCGCCCTTCGCGTGCGCCGCTTTTGCGATTGGGTTGAGATCGCGGAGGTTCCCGAAAACGTCCGGGTTCTGAACGACGACGCAGGAGGTATCGGCGTCGATCGCCGCGATGACTTCCTCGCGCGCCTCCGGATCGGCGGGCATGAGCACGACCTTGTCGCCGTGCAGCTCGCTGTTCGTGCGGACGACCGCGCCGTAATGCGGGTGCACGCCGCCCGAGATGAGCACCCTGCCCCGTTTCGTGATGCGCCGCGCCATCAGCGCCGCTTCGGCGCAGGCGGTCGAGCCGTCATACATCGAGGCGTTGGCGACCTCCATTCCGAGGAGCGCCGCGACCTGCGTCTGGAATTCGAAAAGATATTGCAGCGTCCCTTGCGCGATCTCCGGCTGATAAGGCGTGTAGGAGGTCAAAAACTCCGACCGCTGAATGATGTGATCGACCGTCGCCGGCACATGGTGCTTATAAGCGCCGGCGCCGACGAAGAACGGCCCGGCGCCCGCCGCGCGGTTCTTCGCCGCCATCGCGCCGAGAAGACGCTCGACCTCGAGTTCGCCCTTGTGCGCGGGCAAGTCGATCTTCGCGTTGAGCGCCGACGCCGGCACGTCGCGATAAAGATCGTCGACCGACTTCGCGCCGATTACGGCAAGCATCTGGCGACGGTCCGCGTCTGACAGGGGAAGATAGCGCATTCTCAATCCTATTTTTCGCCGCCGCCAGCGCGTTTCAGGCGCGCGGCGATCAAAAGTCCGATCCCGGCGCCGATGGCGAGGCCGATCCCCATCCCAAGCGCGAGATTGTCAAGCTTCAACCCAAGGCCCGCGCCGATCGCAACGCCCGAACCCATGCCGACCGCGATCCCGGCGCCGGCCTTTGCGTTGCTCTTCATCGAGCGCTCTCCACAAAGGCGGCGTAGCCCGCCGCGTCCATCAACGCGTCGAATTCCGCGGCGTTTGACGGCTTCAATTTCACGAACCACGCAGCGCCCGCGGGGTCTTCATTCACTTTCGCCGGTTCATCGGCGATCGGCTGGTTGACGGCGACGATCTCGCCCGAAATCGGCGCGTAGACGTCAGAAGCGGCCTTCACCGATTCAACAACCGCCATGTCGTCGCCCTTTTTGAACGACTTGCCGACCGCGGGAAGCTCGACGAACACCACATCGCCGAGCTGCTCGGCGGCGTGCGGGCTAATGCCGATGACGGCGAGCCCGCCCTCCATCCGCACCCATTCATGGTCCTTTGTGTAGCGCGTGGTCATTTCCGGTCCTCCTAACCCCGATAATATGTATGCGGAACAAATGGCATGTCGGCGACGATCGCCGGCAGCGACTTGCCGCGCACCATCAGAAAAACTTGTGCTCCGATTTTGGCGTGCGCCGCCTCGACATAGCCCATGGCGACGGGCGCGTTCAGCGTCGGTCCGAAGCCGCCCGAGGTGACGACGCCGATCTTCGCCCCCGCGGCGTCGACGATCTCCGTGCCCTCGCGGGCAGGCGCGCGCCCTTCAGGCTTGAGCCCGACGCGCATGCGCCTCGGCCCGTTCGTCAGTTCAGGGAGGATGCGCGCAGCGCCCGGAAAATCGCCCGCTTCCTTGCGCCGCTTGCCGAAGATGAAACTGATATTGCCTTCCACCGGCGAGGTCGACGGGTCGAGATCATGGCCGTAAAGACACAGCCCCGCTTCGAGGCGAAGGGAATCGCGCGCGCCAAGGCCGATCGGCGCGACGTCGGGATGATCGAGCAGCGCGCGCGAAAAGCGCTCGGCGTCGGCGTTCGGGACGGAAATCTCAAAGCCGTCCTCGCCGGTATAGCCGCAGCGAGAGAGCAGCACCGGCGATGTTCCCCACATGACCGGGCGCATCGACATGAAGGCCTGCGTCGCCGCGCCCGGGAAATGGCTTTCGATGACCGCGGCGGCCTTCGGCCCCTGGAGCGCGATGAGCGCGCGGTCCGCGAGGATTTCAAGCTCGACGCGGCCGCCGAGTTTCTCCTTGATGAGCGCGAAGTCCGCGTCCTTGCACGCGGCGTTGACGACAAGGAACAGCATTCCGTCGCCGGACCCCATGGCGGCGCGCGTGATCATCAGGTCGTCAAGAACCCCGCCCTGTTCATTGAGCAGTACGCTGTAGCGCATGGCGCCGCGCTTCAGTTTCAGGACTTCGCCCGGAACGAGCGTTTCGATTGCGGCGGCGACGGCGGCGTGCGCCTCTTCGGTTCCCCGCGCCGTTTCCGTCGTCCGCAAGAACGCCTGGCCCATATGCGACACGTCGAACAGGCCGGCCCGTGTTCGCGTCCAGAGATGCTCTTTGAGGACGCCGTCCGGATATTGGACGGGCATGTCATAGCCCGCGAATTCCACCATCTTTGCGCCGAGCGAGAGATGGAGCTCGTGAAGGGGCGTGCGTTTGAGGGGTTTGCCGGCGTCTGTCATCGCGACTCCCATGAGCTTTCGTCCGCCGGTCGGCGGGCGAGACCCCGGCTGTCACGGGAACCTGAGAGATTTCGCCTCGCGGGCGCGAGGCTTACTCCGTCGGTGTACGGAGCGTCTTGCCGCTCCGTCGCTTTCCAGCCTTCAGTCGCGCGTCGCGGTCCTTTTGCCTGAGAGTTTCCGGGGCGGTTGCTCCTTCGGCGCCCGGCGCAAGCCCCGCAATGGGGCGCGGCCGGATCTCTCCCGCGCGGCGCGGTTCGCCGGGCGCGCCCGGCGAACCGGACCATAATTGCTGGCCGCGTCCAGTCAATGAGTCGTTTTCAGGCGTTCATGGCCGCGGCGGCGGCGGCAAGCGGCTTGCTGCACTCGAAACACAGTCCGCGCGCTTCAAGGCGCGCCGTATTCAACTGGAACGCCGCCCGGCGGATGACGGGACGCAAGGCCGCCTCAACCCCTTCGATTTCAACCTCCGTCACCGAGGCGCAGGTTTCGCAAACGAGGAACACCTGCACGTCGTGCGGCCCCTCGTGCTTGCATAAGACGAATGAATTGAGGCCCTCGAGCTTGTGCGTGAGCCCCTTCGCCTCAAGTCCTTCGAGCGCGCGGTAGACGGTCATCGGCGCCCTGACGCCGCGCTCTTTCAATTTGTCGAGGATCTCATAGGCCTTTAGCGGTTCGACGCTTTCACTAAGCGCGTCCCAGACGAGGCTTTCATTGCGGGTGAGGCCCCCGGGATGGCGGCATTCCGAAGCGTCATGCTCGTGGTGATCGCTGCCATGGAAGTGGCCGTTGCTGCCCTTGCGCGAATTCGCCATGTGAACATCCCCTTTGACGCCAAGATGTTATAGCAATGTTATATCGACGCAAGCCTAGAAAGCGAAAATTCGTTCACGGAACCACTTTGACGCGAGCCATTTTTCCCCAGAGGTGACCGCGAGGCCGGCATGGCGCGAAGCGCCGTCAAGCGTCCCGTCCGCCCTGACATTCGTAAAGACGACGACGTCGCCCGGCGCGCCTTTGATTTTGAGGCCGGGCGCTGAAAACTCCGTTTCCCCGCCTTCATAGCCGTCATTGAGATAAAGGAGCGCGGTCTTCACGCGCTGGCCGCTGCGGTCGAAATCGGGCCCCGGCGGCACTGTGTCGAAATGCGGACGGTATTGTTCGCCCGCGCGATAGCGCATGACGGAGAGGAACTCGCCCTGTTCGTCGGGGAGGCCGGCGCAAGCGCTCACCCTGCGATTGACCGCGACGATCGCTAGATCGAGATCGACTGGCGAGAGGCTCGCCGTCGCGGATGAGCGCAAGGGATCGCGCATCATGCCCGCTCCCCTTGGATCGTAAACGAGCGCCGGGCCGAGTCGCGGTCCCGCATGCGCGATGACATGCGTGCAGACGGCGGGCGGAACGGCGCCGCGATAAAGAACGATGTCCGGCGACGCGCAAAGACGCACCGGATCGCGGCGGGGGTCGTCCGCCTGCTGAAGAAGCCGCAGCGCTTCGAGCGACCGGCGAATCGGCGCGTGGCCCGCCGCGGCGAGCGCGCCGACGATTTCGGCCGCCGCCGCCTCGTCGCGCGGAAAACCGAGCCCCAGCGCCTTCAGCACCGCGACGAAATGCGCCGCCGAGGGCGAACCCTTCGCGGCCGCTTCGGCAAGAAGCGGCGCGGCCTCGATGACGCCGGCCTTCGTGTGCGTCATCCGCGTCGCCAGCGTGTAAAGCGCGTCCGGCTCGCCATTCGCCGCCGCGGCGGCGAGCCATTTGTCCGCCTCCTCGCGCCGTCCTGCTCGCGCGAAATGCGCAGCGAGCGCGTATTGCGCGCGTGCGTCGCCGGCTTCCGCGCGCCGGACGGCTTCTTCAAGGGAAAGGGCGGTCATGGGGCGGGAAGATAAGGCAGCGGCGAGGACGGGCGAAAGAGGCCCCCCTTGCCCGCCTCATGCAGTGGGGGATCGCCCCTACCGCCACCCGGCCTCGTCGAAAATCTTAACCGCTTCGGCCTGATGTTCTCCGAGCGCCGCCATCGGCAGATCATCTTCCCGGAAGACCCCAAACGTTGCGATCGGCCCTGAAACGGCGGCACCGGCGACGACCGGGTATTCGTTGTTGCCGCGCGCGAACTCCTCTTGCACGGCTTCGCGGAGAAGATAGCCAAGGAGTTTTTCCGCGTTCGCGGCGTTCTTCGCATGGCGGACGACGCCGGCGCCGGAGACGTTGACATGGGTTCCGGCCGCTTCCTGATCGGGGAAGATGACGCCGATTTTCTCGCCGATCGCAAATTTCTTCGCATCCGCGGGGTCGAGATAGCGCCCGATGTAGTAGCTGTTGACGATCCCGACGCGGCAGAGCCCCGCCGCCACGGCTTCGATCTGCGCGGTGTCGTCGCCTTCGGGCGGACGCGCAAAATTGGCGACGACGCCATTGGCCCAGGCGAGCGCGGCGTCCCGTCCTTCATGGGCGATGATCGCGGCGAGCAGCGACTGGTTGTAGAGGTTCGTCGATGAGCGGACGCAGATCATTCCGTGCAAGGATGGATCGGCGAGACCGGCGTAGGTGTCGAGGCCTTCGGGCGCGCCCGCGCCCCTGTTGAAGATGATGACGCGGGCGCGTTTGGAAATACCGACCCATTCGCCCTCAGGGTCGCGGAAGTGCGCCGGCGCTCGGGCGAGGACCGCGCTGTCTTCAATCGGCCGCAAGACGCCGCGCGATTTCGCGCGCCACAGCATACCGGCGTCGGCGGTGATGAAGAGATCGGCGGGGCTCGCCGCGCCTTCAAGCGCAAGGCGCTCGATCAGCGCATCGCCCGCCGCCTCAATCACATTGACCTTGATTCCCGTTTCCGCCGTGAAGGCGTCGAAGATCGCCAGATCGGAATCATAATGGCGGCCCGAATAGATATTGACCTCGCCAGCCTGCGCCGCCGGCGATGGCTCGGCGGGCGCCGCCGACTTCTGGCTGCAGGCGGCGACAAGCATCAAGGCGGCGACAGCGGCAAAGCAGCGCATCGAGAGCTTTCCTTTCGACAGGCCCGCGGCCATACTGCAAATAAGTCGCAATTTCAATCTGTCGACGCCGCGCGAGGAAACCGCCGCAGCCGCGTGGGGTCGATGATGAGGCTGGCGCGGGTTCCAGGCGCCAGGGAACCCGGCGCTTCGGCGCGAAGGAAGACGCCCGGATGACCGACCGCCTCCAGCGTCGCCTGCCAGAAGGGTCCGGCGAAGCGGCAATCGAGCACGCGCGCGGCGCCGTCCGCCGTCGCTTCGGCGCGTGCGCCGCCCGCGAGAATGACCGCGGGCGCTTCAATGCCGAACGCGCCGCTGGCGGCGGCGTCTACGGATTGCGCGCCGACGAAAAGCAGCGCCCCTTCCGCCGTCTGCGGCGCGCGCCAGAGCGTTTCGGGCGCGGCGTCCTCGATGATCCGTCCCCGGCGCATGATCGCGATGCGGTCGCCGAGTTCGACCGCCTCGTCCGAGTCATGCGTGACGACGATCGCCGGGTTGCCGCGTTCCTTCAGCATGCGGCGCAAATCGGCGCGCAGGCGACGGCGAAGGCTGGCGTCGATGCTGGCGAAGGGTTCGTCAAGCAGCAGCGCCTTCGGCCGCCGCGCGAAGGCGCGGGCGAGCGCGACGCGCTGCTGCTGGCCGCCCGACAATTGCGCAGGGCGGCGCTGCGCGAGGGCGGACAGGCCAACAGCGGCGAGTTCGGCATCGACGCGCGCGCGCTTTTCGTCGCGCGAGAGCGCGTCAAGGCCGAAGGCGACGTTTTCAGCGACGCTCATGTGCTGGAAGAGCACGAAATCCTGGAAGACGAGTCCGATGCCGCGCTTTTCCGGCGGCGTGTGCTTTTCGCGCGACGACAGCACGGCGCCGTCGAGAACGACCGCCCCCTCCCCGATCCTTTCAAGCCCCGCCGCGACGCGAAGCGCCGTCGACTTGCCGCAGCCCGAAGGCCCGAACAGGCAGACGATTTCGCCCTTTTCAGCCGCGAGGCTGAGGCCGTCGAGGACAAGGTCCCGTCCGTACCCAAATCGTATGTCGCGCAAGGAAAGCGTCATGGCGCGAGGTCTCGCATCATTGCGCGGCGATTGGTAGAGGCGGGGACATGAGCGTTGAAGTCTGCGACGGCGGCTGCGCCCGCCTCCTTACGCCTTTCCCGCTCCCGCGGGAGAAGGGAAGGCGTCGCTCCATGCGTCAGGCGCCCCCATGAAGAGAGCCGCCCCGCGCCCTGTCGCCTTCCTCGCCGCCGCAGTCGCGCTCTTCGCGTCGGCGCCGCTCATCGCCGTTCTCGCAAGCCTTGCGCGCCCGTTCGGCGACGCCATTCGGCATGTCGCGGCGACGACCGGCGCGGCCTACGTCTTCGGCACGCTGCAATTGATGATCGCCGCCGGAATCTTCGCGACATTGATCGGCTCCGGCGCGGCGCTCGCCGTGTCGCTCGCGGAATTTCCAGGGCGGCGTATTTTTTCCTTCGCCCTCGCCACGCCGCTCGCCGTCCCGGCCTATATCGCTGCATACGCTTACGGCGATTTCTTTGGGCCTTTCGGTGCATTCGCCGCGATGACCGGCGCCGGCGCCGACGTCAAAAGCGCCCCGGGCGCCGTCTTCGTGCTGACGATGACGCTTTACCCTTATGTCTACCTCGCGGCGCGCGCGGCGTTCGCGGCGCGCTCGGGCGCTTATCTTGAAGCCGCGCGGCTCGCCGGGGTCTCGCCCTTGCGGGCGGCGATCGGCCTTCTTGCGCCCGCGGCGCGGCCGGCGATCGCAGGCGGGGCGCTGCTGGTGATGATGGAGGCAGCCGCCGATTTCGGCGTCGCCGATTATTTCGGCGTGCCGACCCTGAGCGTCGGCGTGTTTCGCACCTGGAACGCCTTCGGCGATCTGACCGCGGCGGCGCAGCTTGCTTCGCTCCTTGTCCTTATCGCAATCATCCTCGTCACGCTCGAAACATTCAGCCGCCGCGGCGGCGCCGATGACGGGACGCGGGGGCAGCGCGCACGGGCCCGTCTTCGGCTCGGCCCCGCCGCCGCTTCGGGCGCCGTCTTTTTGTGCGCGGCGCCGGTCCTGTTGGGCGCGGTTATTCCGATCGGCGTCATCGCCGGCAAGCTCGGCGGCGCAGCGGCGATACGCGGGCTCGGTGAGGCGCTCGCCAACTCCGTCGTCGCGGCTTCGGCGGGCGCGGCGCTGATCATGGCGGCGGCGATGGTCATCGCCTATGCGGCGCGCGCTTCAAAGAATGCTGTCCTCGGCGCCGCTTTGCGGATCGCGACGCTCGGTTATTCGGTTCCAGGCGCTGTCATCGCCATCGGCGTATTCAGCGCGGGCGCTTTCGTCCTCGGCGGCGCGGTCGCCGGAGCAACGGGACTGACGGCGCTGCTTTACGCTTATCTTGCGCGCTTTCTGACCGCCGGCCTTAACGTCGTTTCCGGCGGGCTTGAGGGCGTCGCCAAGGCCGCCGACGCCGCTGCGCGGATGCTGGGCGCCGGCGGCGCGCGCCTTGCGCTGCGCATTCACGCGCCATTGATGGCGCCCTCGCTCGTCGCGGCTGCGATCATCCTCTTTGTCGACATCGCGAAGGAATTGCCGGCGACGCTGATCTTGCGCAGCTTCAATTTCGAGACTCTCGCGACCCGCGTCTACCGGCTTGCGGGCGATGAACGGCTCGCCGAAGCCGCGCCCGCCGCGCTGGCGCTGATCACGCTCGGCCTTGTTCCGGCTATCGCCTTGAGTGCGCTCGCGCGGCGCCGTTAACGCAGCGCCGCCTCGACGCAATCGCAGATATAATGAACCTGGTCGGGCGTCAGGTAAGGATGCATCGGCAGGGAGAGAATGTCGTTCGCGACCTCCTCCGTCGCCGGCAAGGGCCGCGCCGGCGCGTAGCGCTCGAACGCCGGCATTTTGTGCAGCGGCGTCGAATAATAGATCGCCGTCGGCACACCACGCGCTTTCAATTCCTTCGCGACCTCGTCGCGGCGGAAGAGGCGAAGCGAGTAATAGCCGTGCCCCGATTGCGCGCCCGCAAGATGCTGCTGCGGCCTTCCGATGGCCGACAAGCGCCGGTCATAGATCGCCGCCACGGCCTGCCGCGCCTCCCGCTCCTCGTCGAAGATCGCGAGCTTTTCCAGCAGCACCGCGGCCTGAAACGTGTCCATGCGGCCGTTAAATCCAACGCATACGGAGTTTTTGCGGGCGCTGTCGGTGCCGTGCCAGCGGATCGACATCCACCGCTCGACCACGGACAGATCCTGCGACAGTATCGCGCCGGCGTCGCCATAAGCGCCGAGCGCCTTGCCGGGGAAAAAGCTCGTCGCCGTCGCGGGCGCAAGATCGCCGACCCACTTGCCGTCAAGGCGCCCGCCGAAGCCTTGCGCGCCGTCGGCGAGCAGGAAGAGCCCTTCGCGCGCGGCGATCCGCCCGATCGCGCGATAATCCGCCGGCGAGCCGAAGAGGTCGACCGGAATGACCGCCGCCGGGCGCAATTTTCCCTCGCGCTTCACGTCGCTGATGCGCGCCTCAAGGTCGCGCGCGTCCATGTTGAAGGTCGCCGGATCGATATCGACGAAGACCGGCGTTGCGCCCGTCAGCAGAACGGCGTTCGCCGTGGCGTTGTAGGAGAACGCCGGAATGAACACTGCATCGCCCGTGTCGACGCCGGCGGCGAGCAGCGGAATGATGAGCGCCGCCGTGCCGCTCGCGCAGGCGACCGCCGCGGCGGCGCCCGTCTTCTCGGCGAGCAGGGCTTCAAGCTCCTCGATCTCCGGCCCGGCGATGTAGCGGCCGTGATCGAGCACGGCCTTCAATCGCGCTTCGATGCGTGTGCGGATGGCGCGCTGCTGCGCCCTCAGATCGATGAACGCGATCTCGCCGACCGCCGTGTTCCCCGCGAGCGAAAGATTAGCGACGCCGTTCATGCGAACTTTCTCGAATAGCCGGACGCCTCAAGCGCTTCTTCGATCATCAGCGCCCATTCAAGCGCGCCGCGCCCCGCCTTGCCGTCGATGACGGCGCGCTTGCCGTCAAGCGCCGCCGCAGCGAACGCCTCGACGCTCGCGCCCAATGGATCGGCGAGCGCTGCCGGGCCGCCGGCGAAATCGTTCGCCGCCAACATCGCGCCGGTGCGGTTGAGGATCGTGCGATTGAGGAAATCGATCTCGATCTCCCCATCGTCATAGACCGCCTTCATGAGGCGCTGGCGCACGTCCGAGCGGCGGCTGGCGACGAAGGATGCCGTTTTTCCGCCGTCAAAGGTCAGCGTCGCGACGGTTTCGTCATAGCCGCCGCAGGCGTCGATCTTCAGCGGCCGCGCAAAGCCGAAAAGGCGCGCAAGGTCGAGATCGTGGATCATCAGATCGAGCGTGACGGCGACATCCTCTCCGCGCCCGGTCGCCGGCCCCGAGCGGCCGAACTCCATCGCCAGCGGCAGCCGGTCGCCGCGCGGCAATCCCATGGCGGCGAGCACGAATCGTTCCTGATGGCCGACTTGCAAAGCGAGCCCGCGCGCTTCGGCGAGCGCGATCAGCGCATCGGCCTCAGCCAGCGACAGCGCCAGCGGCTTTTCGACATAGACATGCCGCCCAGCCTCCAGCGCCCGCCGCGCCATGCCGAAATGCGCCCCTGCCGGCGCGGCGATGGCGACCGCGTCAACCCCGGCGAGGAGCGAGTCATAATTGTCAACGGCGCGCGCGCCGGTTTCGGCCGCGAGAGCCGCCGCCCGGCTGCTGTCAGGATCAAAGACGCCGGCAAGGTCAATACGTGGCGACGCCGCGTGCTTGCGCGCATGGTGACCGCCGAAAACGCCCGCGCCGGCGATACCGGTTTTCAGTCGTCTCTCCACGCCGCGAACGCTCCCCGAACCGATTTTTGAGAATGACCATAGCGACGCCCCCAAGGCGGGAATATGGCCGCGGGCGCCCTAGCCCCTCAAACAATGTTGCGGCCTGTTTCCAAAGGTCTATTCGCCGCGTTCCCGGTTCTTCTTGAGCGCGTCGGCGAGAGCGAAGGCGAGTTCCAAGGCTTGCGTAGCGTTAAGGCGCGGATCGCAATGCGTCTGATAACGCGAGGAAAGGTCCGTCTCCGAAATATCCTGCAAGCCGCCGAGGCATTCGGTGACGTTTTGCCCGGTCATTTCGAGGTGGACCCCGCCGGGATAGGCCCCTTCGGCCCGGCAGATGAGGAAAAAGCCGTCGAGTTCTCTCTTGAGGTCGTGAAGCCGCCGGGTCTTGAAGCCCGACCCCGCCTTGATCGTGTTGCCGTGCATCGGGTCGGACGACCATACGACACGCCGACCTTCGGAGACGACGCGGCGGACAAGGGGCGCCAGCCCCTCGCCGATCGCATCCGCGCCGTAGCGCGCGATCAGGACGATGCGGCCGGCGTCATTGGCCGGATTGAGAATTTCAAGGAGCCGCATAAGGTCGTCGGGCTGCAATGACGGTCCGCACTTGATGCCGATCGGGTTTTCGACGCCGCGGCAGAATTCGACATGCGCCCCGTCCGCCTGGCGCGTGCGATCGCCGATCCAGATCATGTGGGCGGAGGTGTCGTACCAGCGCCCTGAGGTCGAATCGACGCGCGTCATCGCCTCTTCAAAGCCGAGGAGAAGCGCTTCGTGGCTTGTATAAAAATCGACCTCGCGGATCGAGCGCACTTCTTTCGACGTGACGCCGCACGCCTCCATGAAGGTCAGCGCCTCCGAGATCTTGTTCGCAAGTTCGCGGTAACGATCCGCCTGCGGATTATCGGCGACGAATTCGAGGTTCCAGCGGTGGACGTTATGCAGGTCGGCGTAGCCCCCGCCCGCGAAAGCGCGGATGAGATTGAGCGTCGCCGCCGACTGGCCGTAGGACTTGAGGAGCCGCTGCGGGTCTGGCGTCCTCGCCTTCTCGGTGAACTCCATGCCGTTGATGTTGTCGCCGCGATAGCTCGGCAAAGTGACGCCGTCGATCGTTTCGTTCGGCGCAGAGCGCGGCTTGGCGAATTGCCCGGCGATGCGCCCGATCTTCAAAACCGGCATCGCCGCGCCGAAGGTCAAGGCGACGGACATCTGGAGAAGCACGCGGAAAGTGTCGCGGATGTTGTTCGGGTGGAACTCCTTGAAGCTCTCCGCGCAGTCCCCGCCCTGCAAGAGGAACGCACGCCCCTCGCCGACGCGCGCCAGCTCGGCGCGCAGCGTCCGTACCTCTCCAGCGAAAACGAGCGGCGGATAGCTCGTCAACTCCGTTTCGACGGCCTGCAAGGCCGCCGCGTCGGGATAATCGGCCGGCATGTGGCGGGCGGGAAACCGCCGCCAGCTGTCCGGCGCCCATCTTTGACCGTCTCCGAAATCCGGCACGCGCAGCCTCTTTGACGCTTTAACGCCCATCGTCCTAGCGCCGGGCGTTAGCGCCTGCAACAAAACCGCTGACGCCGGCGACATTTTCCCTGATATCGGGTTAAGGAGGCGCTGACGAAATTGAAGGAACGCCCGATGCGCCTTATCTTCGCCCTCAGTCTCACCCTCGCCGCCTCGACCGCTCTTGCCCAGCAGGATTTCTCAAAGGTCGAGATCAAGGCGACCGAAATCGTTTCGGGTATCTATATACTCGAAGGCGCCGGCGGAAATATCGGCCTTTCGGTCGGCGCGGACGGGGCGTTCGTCATCGACGACCAGTTCGCGCCGCTCAGCGACAAGATCATGGCGGCGATCAAGGCGATCGACGCAGCGCCGGTCGAATTCCTCCTCAACACGCACTGGCACGGCGACCACACCGGCGGCAATGAAGCCTTCGGCGCGGCCGGCGCCCATATCGTCGCGCATGACAATGTCAGGAAGCGGCTTAAAGAGGGCCTCAAGCGCGAGACGAGGGATACCCCGCCCGCGCCCGAGGGGGCGCTGCCGGTCGTCACCTTTTCCGATCAGGCGTCGTTCTACTGGAACGGGCGCGACATCCGCGTCATTCATTTGAATAATGCGCATACGGACGGCGACGCGATCGTGCATTTCCGCGACGCCAATGTCATCCACACCGGCGACATCTATTTCAACACCGGCGGATACCCCTTTATCGACCTCGCATCGGGCGGTTCGTTTGACGGCCTTATCGCCGCGCAAGAAGCGATCCTTGCGCTGTGCGACGACAAGACCGTCATCATTCCCGGGCATGGGGCGCTGGCGTCGAAAGCGACGCTTGCCGCCAATATCGCGATGCTGAAGGACGTGCGCGCGCGCATCGCCGCG
>DNZB01000219.1:13100-13252 GCA_003506635.1 Parvularcula sp. | reverse complement strand
CTGTGTCTGACATATGCTCTCCCCAATCCGGTTTCGCCGCGCCGACCAGCGCAGCGCAGCTACGCCGCGTTTCGCCGCGACAACATTTTCCTGACGTTTCGCGCCGCCTGACGGATGCGCTGTTCGTTCTCGACGAGGCCGATCCTGACATA
>DNZB01000219.1:12469-12675 GCA_003506635.1 Parvularcula sp. | reverse complement strand
GCCTTTCCAAAGCTTTCGACCAGCGCGTCGCGGCGCGATTTGTAGATCGCGCGAATTTCATCGACGCAATCCTGCGGTCCGTCGAGCGCCGCCGACGCCGCCACCTGGATGGGCGTGTAGGCCCCGTAGTCGAGGTACGATTTGACGCGCGCGAGCGCGGAGATGAGGCGCGCATTGCCGACAGCCATGCCGACGCGAAAGCCCGC
>DNZB01000219.1:11869-12067 GCA_003506635.1 Parvularcula sp. | reverse complement strand
ATCGCTGAAATAGATTTCAGAATATGCAAGGTCGGAAAGGATCCAGATATCGTGCTTCTTTGCGAAGGCGACCGCTTCCTTGTAGAAGTCGATGCTGGCGACCTGCGCTGTCGGGTTCGACGGGTAATTGAGCACCATCGCCGTCGGCTTCGGCGTCGCCAGCGCGACGGCGCGGCCCATGCCCGACAGATAGGCTTC
>DNZB01000219.1:0-11570 GCA_003506635.1 Parvularcula sp. | reverse complement strand
ATGACCCCGCCCGCGATGATGAAGCCGTAAGCGTGGATCGGATAGGCTGGGTCCGGCGCGATGATGACGTCGCCAGGCGCAGTCATCGCCTGCGCGAGATTGGCGAACCCCTCCTTCGACCCAAGAGTCGCGATGACCTCTGTCGCCGGATCAAGTTTCACTTCGAAGCGCCGCTCGTAATAGCGCGCGATCGAGCGCCGCAGGCCGGGCACGCCCTTCGACGCAGAATATCGGTTGTTGCGCGGCTTCTGCGCCGCCTCAATCAGCTTTTCGACAATATGCGGCGGCGTCGGCATGTCGGGATTGCCCATGCCGAAGTCGATAACATCGCGGCCGGCGGCGCGAAGGCGCGCCTTGAACGCGTTCACCTCCTCGAAAACGTAGGGCGGCAAGCGCTTGATGCGGTAGAATTCTTCGGGCGACGTCATGGCGGCTCAGTCTTTGATCGGCGGCGGCGCCGGCGGAAGGCCGCGCTCCTTCCGCGCTGCGGCGTCGTCTTCTTGCAGCGCTTCATCCAGGGCCTTGCGCTGCGGTTCGATCGACTCCGCGCGCTCCTTTGCTGCGGCGGCGCGATCGGCCTCCACGGCGCCAAGCAGATCCGAGCGCGCCGCTTCAAGTTCTTCGCCCAGCGCCGTTCGTTCCGGCGCCGCGATGCCAGGCGGCGCCGTCGAAGGCTGTTCAGACAGATTTGGAAATTCCCCGCCGCTGGCCGCTTGCGCCTCCTTGATTCGGTCGGCGATCGGCGCGGCGACAGGCTGTCCTTTCGCGCGGTCTTCGTATTTGACAAAGCCCGGCGGCGCGAAGCGCTTCAACCCGCCCGAGCATCCCGTCAAGGCGATGGCGGCAAGGACCAGAATGACAACTTTTGCACCCACGGCGCAGCGACCCTATAACCGCTTCAAAAGACCCGCCACATAAACGCGAACCGACCCCATGACGCAAGCGAAGACAGAAGCCAAATCCCCGAAAAAGAAGGCGAAATCACGCCCCGTCGAGGCGGAGAGCGCGGCCGCGAGCGGCGGCGGCGAGCCCAAGAGCCTTATCGAGGATTTCGACGCGCTGTCCGAATATGTCGCCGAGATGACCGGCAAGGGCCAGACGGTCGTCAGCGAGTTTTTCGTCAAGAACGCCGATGCGGTGAAGGTCGCGACGGGACAAAAATCAGCCGACCCCCTCAATGTCGGCGAAGCCTTTCAGGAAATGTTGGGCGCGCTCGCCGCCGACCCCGGCACCGTCATGCAGCGCCAGTTCAACCTTTGGGGCGATTACGCCAAGCTGATGGCGACCATGGGTCGGCGGATGGCCGGCGAGCAGGTCAAGCCGGCGATCGAACCTGACCCCGGCGACAAGCGCTTTGCTCACGCAGCGTGGCGCGAGAACCCGATGCTCGATTTCGTCAAGCAGTCATACCTCACCTACGCAAAGTGGCTGAAGTCGACCGTTCATCAGCTCGACGGCATGGACGAGCACGAGAAGAAGAAGGCGGAATTCTATACGCAACAATTCATCGACGCGATCGCGCCGACGAACTTCCCGGTGCTGAATCCCGAGGTCGTCGAGGCGACCATTGAATCAAAGGGCGAAAACCTTCTCAAGGGAATGAAAAACTACCTTGAGGATCTCGATCGCGGCGACGGCGCCTTGTCGATCCGGCAGGCCGACCTCGATCATTTCAAGCTCGGCGTCAATGTCGCGACGACGCCGGGCAAGGTCGTTTATCAGAACGAGATCATGCAGGTCATCCAGTATGACCCGATGACCGACACGGTCGCAAAGCGGCCGCTTCTCATTTTTCCGCCGTGGATCAACAAATTCTACATTCTCGATTTGCAGCCCGGAAACTCATTCATCCGGTGGATGATCGAACAGGGCCGCACGGTTTTCGTCGTGTCATGGGTGAACCCTGGGCCTGAGCTGCGTCACAAGACCTTTGAAGATTATATTCATCAAGGCTGCTTTGAAGCGCTTGACGCCGTGAAGCTGGCGACCGGCGAGGACGAAGTCGACGCCATCGGCTATTGCATCGGCGGCACGATGCTGTCGACGGCGCTCGCCCTGATGGCGAAACGCGGCGACAAGCGCATCCGTTCGGCGACTTTCTTCACCGCGCAGGCGGACTTCAAGGAATCCGGCGACCTGCTGCTGTTTGTCGATGACGAGCAGCTCGACGCCATCGAGAAACAGATGGACGCGGCCGGCGGCGTGCTCGAAGGGCGCGCCATGGCGACAACCTTCAACATGCTGCGGTCGAACGACCTGATCTGGTCGTTCGTGATCGACAATTACATGAAGGGCAAGGACCCGGCGAAGTTCGATCTTCTGTTCTGGAACTCCGATGCGACACGGATGCCGAAAGACGTCCATCTCTTTTACCTGCGCGAATTCTATCAGCATAACCGGCTCGCCAAGGGCGAAATGATCATCGACGGAGAGCGCCTCGATCTCGGCGCCGTCGATATTCCTATTTTCATGCAAGCGGGCGAAACCGATCACATCGCGCCGCATAGCTCCGTCTACCGGACGGCGCGTCTGTTCGCCTCGAAAGGCAACGACAAAGTCACCTACATGCTGGCCGGCTCGGGCCATATCGCCGGCGTCGTCAACCATCCGGACAAGAAGAAATATCACCACTCTGTCAACGCCAGCCTTCCCCCGACTCTCAAGGAGTGGAAGGACGGCGCCGAGCGTCATCCAGGATCGTGGTGGCCGTACTGGATCGAATGGCTGAACGGCGTCTCGGCCGGAAAGGTCGCCGCGCGGCGGCCCGGCGACGGCGCGCTGGCGCCGATCGAGGATGCGCCCGGCAGCTATGTAAAAGTGCAGTCCTGACTTCTAACCGAAGGCGGTCGTCGCCTTAAGGCCGAATGCGCCCGCAAGCGCGTCAAGCCGGCGCGACGCTGCGTCATCCATAAGCGGCCTGAGATTGGATGGCGCGCGAAACGTCAGCCGGTCGCCATCGACCGACAGACTGGCCGCCCTGATCGCGAGCGGCGCTTTTGGCGCAAAAGCGCTGGCGAAGCGCAACGCAAGGCCGACTTGAACGGCGCGCCGCCGCTCATCTTCGGACAGGAGGGCGAGAATTTGCGGCTCAGGCGCCGCCGCGTTCGCGCCCTCATGTCGGCAGAACAACGACAATGCGATGGCCGCGCGTTCGGGATGGGTGACGCCATAGAAAGGCGCTCGCAGCGCCGTGTCAAACGCCTGAACGCCGCGCAGGTCTGGATGAAAATACGCCCCGGCGTCCGTCAACAGACAAGCCGCAAGTCGCAATCGCCGATGCGCCTCGGGTTCATCGCGGAACAGCGGCGCGGTGAATGCGGCGACCGCGTCGCCAATCTCCGCATTCGGCGAGAAGCGGCGGCCGAGGAAGCGGGCTCCGGCGATCAGCGGGTCTTGCGCCCGAACTTCGGCGGGAAGCCCGTCGAAAAGGAGTCCCTCGCGGATGCCGCCGGCCGATACGATCAAACGGTCGCATTCGGCGGCGTTCATCAACGAGCGCAGGACGATCGCCGCAAAGGGCAAGGTATCGACACGCTTTGAGGAGACGCCGGGAATTTCCTCCAGTGAGGATTTGCTCTGCCGCGCGACGAGGTCGCAGGTTTCCTTCACTTGGCGCGCAGGCGCTTCATAATGGTGAAGCACGGACAGCGGATGGCGGCGCAACTGCATGTTGATGCGCGCGATCGCGCGCCATGCGCCGCCGACTGCAAACAAGGACGGCGTATCGAAGCGTCTTAGCCAACTCACGCCGGCGAGCGCCTGATCGACCTCCCCGGCGGCGAATTTCAGGTCGCCCTTCGAATGCTGCATCAGCCTTAAAGGCCCAATCGACAGCGATGTCGTCTCACGAATGGCGCCGTTCTCAATTCGGATCAGTTCCAGGCTGCCGCCGCCCATGTCGCCGACAAGGCCGCTCGCCCCCGGTTCGAACGAAATCACCCCAAGACCTGAAAGACGCGCTTCCTCCGCTCCCGGTATAACGTCGATCTGAAATCCGATGCGTTCGACCGCCTTGACAAAGTCCGTGCTGTTGCGCGCTTCGCGCACGGCCGCAGTCGCGACGACGCGCGTCGGCGGGTCGCCGTGCTCCCGCAACAGCGTCTTGAACCGCGCAAGTATGGCGAGCGCGCCGTCGACCGCCTGCGCATTCAGCGCACCGCCGTCGTCCATGTCGCGGCCTAGTCCGCAAAGCGCCTTCTCATTGCAGATTGGAAACGGCGCGCGGCGCGGGCCGTCGTAGATGACGAGGCGCACGGAGTTCGAGCCGATGTCGATAATCGCCCAGCGGCCGCTGTCATCCGCCAAGCCATTTCCTGCCTCAGCCGTCATGACGAACCGGTTGCCGCAAACCTCGCGCGCTGTCGAGTCTCACCCGCGCCAGACCAGCTTTCGCGGGGCGTTGTATCGGAGCGCGGCCCCCCGACCCGAAAGGCTCGGATTGGTCATCATATAGGCGTGGACGTTGAATGGAGGCCCGTCGCCGTCCGCCACGGCGCGGCGATAGACGCCGTCCGGACCCAGCACCCAGGACTGCGTCTCGTCATTGAGGTTTGCGACCATGATCTGCTCCAGCACCTGGCTATGCACGGTGTCGTTCTCTATGGGGCAGAAGACCTCGACGCGCCGGTTGAGGTTGCGCGGCATCAGGTCGGCCGAAGAAATGAACACTTTGGCGCGCGGATTGGGCAGCTCCTCGCCGGCGCCGAAGCAATAGACGCGGGCGTGCTCCAGAAAACGGCCGATAATGCTCTTGACCCGGATATTTTCCGACAGGCCTTTGACGCCCGGACGAAGGCAGCAAACGCCGCGCACGACGAGATCGATTTCAACGCCCGCCTGGCTCGCCTCGTAAAGCTTGTCGATCATCGGTCCATCGACAAGCGCGTTGACTTTCGCCCAGATTGTCGCCGGCCGGCCGGCTTTGGCATGAGCGATTTCTTCGTCGATAAGCGCGGTCAGCCGATTGCGCAACGTGATCGGCGCGACGGCGATCTTCTCAAACGATTCGGGCCTTGCGTAGCCGGTGACGAAATTGAACACCTTTGCAACATCGCGTCCGATGGCGGGGTCGCAGGTGAAGAGCGACAGATCCGTGTAGATCCGCGCGGTGACGGGGTGATAATTCCCGGTCGCGACGTGAACATAAGTGCGCAGCGAGGCCCCTTCCTGCCGAGCCACGAGCGATAGTTTCGCATGCGTCTTGTATTCGACGAAACCGTAGACCACGTTGACGCCGGCTCGCTCAAGCGCCCGCGCCCATTTGATATTCGCTTCCTCGTCAAAACGCGCCTTCAGCTCAACGAGCGCAGTGACATTCTTCCCGGACTCCGCCGCCTCGATCAGCGCCTCGACGATCGGCGATTGCTTCGACGTGCGGTAAAGCGTCTGCTTGATTGCCAGAACATTCGGATCCGCCGCGGCCTGCTTCAGGAACTGAACGACGACATCGAAGGATTCGTATGGGTGATGAACGATGAAGTCCTTCGCTCGGATCGCCGAAAAGCAGTCGCCGCCATGTTCGCGTATGCGTTCCGGGAAGCGCGGATCGAAGGGCGGAAACATCAGCTCCGCGCGATCGGACGGTATGAGCTCCGCCGTCTGGGCGAGGCCGAGGATGCCGTCTACAGAGACGATATCTTGCGTCTGCGCGCGCAATTTGTCGATTACGAGATCGCGCATATGCTGCGGGGTCGAGGCGTCGATTTTAAGGCGGATGACGTCGCCGCGGCGCCGCCGTTTCAGCATGGTCTCGAAAAGCTGGACGAGGTCCTCGGCTTCTTCTTCGACTTCGACGTCAGAGTCTCTAACGACGCGGAACGCGCCATGACTTTCCAGCGTCGTCGACGGAAAGATGTGGCCGATGTGATGCGTTATGATCCGCTCAAGCGCGATGAAACGGGCGATATTCCGGCGAGCGTCGCCGCCGAGCCCCTGCGGCAGGCGGATGAAGCGCGCGATCTTGTTCGGCAGCGGCAACAGCGTCGTCAGCGTCGTCTCGTCCTGGCGCTTGAGGTCGAGGCAAAGCACAAGGCCGAGGTTCGGAATGAACGGAAAGGGATGCGCAGGGTCTAACGCGATCGGCGTCAGCACCGGGAAGATGTTGTTGAGGAATTCCTGCTCCAGCCACTCAAGTTCAGCGGGGTTCAGGTCGTCCGCGTTCAGAACTTCGACGCCGTTCGCCTTCATCAGCGGCAGCAGCTCTCGCCAGCAATCCTGCTGGCGCGTCATCAGGACCGAGGCTTCCGCGTTAATCTGCGACAGTTGTTCTTGCGCGGTCAGCCCTTCCTGGCTCAGCGCCGAAACGCCCTCGCGCACCTGGCCGCGCAAGCCGGCGACGCGCACCATGAAGAATTCGTCGAGGTTGTTCGCGGAGATCGACAAGAACCGGAGGCGCTCCAGCAACGGGTGCTGCTCGTTGAACGCTTCCTCAAGCACACGCAGATTGAAAGCGAGCCAGGAAAGTTCGCGGTTAATAAATCGTTGCGGCGACGCGCGAAGGAGCGCCGCCGTCTCATCGAATAGACTGCCGGCCAGATCCCCTTTTACGCCGTCGTCTGCGCCCGCCAAGGCCGTCTCCGTGTCTGAGAGCCTTATTTATGCGGTGTGAAGCTCTTCGGAAAGGTTAGCGATGACGGTTCGGGCGAGCCTTAGTCCGACCGGCGAACCTTCGGCGATCGAAGCGGCGTCGAGCGCGGCGACGAAGGTCCTTGCTGCCGCGAAGGTCTTCGGCAGCCGAGCCGTCGCGTAAGACGCAAGCTCCGGCGCCGCGCGAAGCTGGCGATCCCGAAGCAGTTTCAAGATCACGGCTTGCAACAGCGCCTCGTCAGGCTCTGCAAGGTCGATCCGCGTACCGGCGCTGACGCGTGTTTCGAGATCGCGCAATCCTTGCGCCCAATCGAGCGGATCGCCTTCGCCTGCAAGCGCCAGTCTCTCGCCTTTTTCGCGCGCGCCCTCGACCAGCGCGAGCAGCGCGCGCGCCTCAATCCGGTGCGCGTCATCAATGGCGGCGTCGACGCCTTCGCGCATTAACCCGGCGAGGATGTTCAGCAAATGGGTTTTGCCCGATCCTGCGGGCCCTGCGATTACCAGCAGCGGCTCATTCGCGCCGCTCCATCGCAAAAGCGTGTCGAGCGCGGCAGCGTTCGATTCCGCAAGAACGAAGTCTTCGCGCGCCAGTCGCGCGGGCGGCGGCGCAAGACCCAACGCAAATTGCCGCGCCGCCGACGACATCATTCGTCGTCTTTCAATGGCTCGCCGCGGAGGTCCGTATCGATTTCGGCGCTTGCCGGCACGGGACCGTCCCCGCCTGTCAGCGCTTCGCCGTCAGCGCCAAAAAGCCCGCTGCGCCCCGAGCGCAAAAAGCGGCGCCCGCGATATTTTCCGGCGACGGCCGGCGTGGCGAGGTACCAGCGCTCGCCGGTCTCGGTCCAGAAAACGACGCCTTGATTTTCCATCGCGACCTGCACTTTCGCGGGATCGCCGAACACGCGGACGTTCATCTCCGCGCCGCGCCGCGATAATGCGCCGACTTGCACCGCACCGACCAGCGGGGTTGCGATCAGCGCGGCCCGAATCTTCGACCAGTCTTCAAGGCGGTCAAAGAACGCTGAAACGGGAAGCACGGCCTCCTTTGAATGATCAATCAGGGTCTTTGCTTTCCAGCCGCTCGCATAGCGGGCGATCGAGGCTTCGATGCTGCGCTCGGCGAGGCCAGGAAAATTGCCTGCGGGCTCGATCAACGTCGTCTGGGCGAGAACTTCGCCGACCTTTGTCGCAAAGTCGTCATCTTCGATCGCATAGGTGAAGGTCTGGCTTTGCGATCCGTCCGCTTCAATCTCGGCCTCGTGCCCGAGAATGTCGCCGGCCGCCGCCTTGCCGGTCTCGCGATAGGCGTTGACGAGACGAACTAAAAGCTGGTTGTCCGCGTCCTTCCGCGTCAGCCGCGCATGCGCGACGATCACCTGGCTGACATTATAGCGCGCGGCGATGACGGCGAGGGCATCGGGGTCGAGATCGAGCGCCCGCCGCGCCGAGATAGCGCCCGAATCCTCCAGATCTCCCAAGGGCGGCTGCATCGGCGTTAACTCATGCGTATACGGACGGGATTTCCATGCCGCCATCCAGGGATTGTTGCTCTCCCAGAGATAGAGCCCGCTGTCCGTCTGCAGAACCGGCAGCACGAGCGCGACCCGCGTTTGCGCCTCGCTGTAGGGAATTTTCGACTGCTTCAGGAGGCGGCGCACCGCGTCCGGCTTGAAGCGGTAGGTGATGTAGGCGCGATACGTCGTCGACGAGGCCTTTTCCTCATAGACTTCGAACCCCGATTCGAGCGCTTCAAGCCCCGCTGGCGAGATCGCGACCGGAGTCCTGCCGGAGCCGTCGGCAACGGCCGAAGCGGGCTGACCCGCTGCGAGCCCTGGGAGAAATTGCCAGTCGCTTTCCGTCGTCAGCCGCCGAAGAAGTAGATCCATCGCCCGCCGACGCCCCGACGCTTGCGCCGCCTCCTTGGCCGCGGTCGCGCTCTCGCCGCTCGCCTGCACGGGCACCCGGGCGACAATAAAGACGTCATCGGAGGCGGCGCCAGCAAGCCCGGTCCCGGCCGCGAGCGAAAGGAGCATGGCGCCGATAACCCTAAGAATTCTCATGAAAATTTCTCTCAACTGACGAACAGCGATGGGCCCGCCTCCGCAGCCCGCCGCCCTTATAGCTGTGCCCGCCATGGCGCGCACCCCCCGCGGCCTCAATCGCTTATTGCCTCCTTGGCCGATCCGCACCAATAGGAGCGCCATGAGCGAGGCCTACAGAAAAGCAGGCGTTGATATCGACGCGGGCGAGCGCCTTGTCGAGGCGATTGCGCCGATGGCGAAGGCGACCGCGCGGGCGGGCGCGGCGGCGCTCCTTGGCGGCTTTGGCGGGGTCTTCGACCTCAGGGCCGCTGGCTTTCGCGATCCGCTCCTCGTCTCCGGCACGGACGGCGTCGGCACGAAGCTCAAGATCGCCTTCGAAACCGGAAAACATTCAACTATCGGGATCGATCTTGTCGCAATGTGCGTTAACGACGTCCTCGCGCAGGGCGCCGAGCCGCTGTTCTTTCTCGACTATTTCGCGACCGGCCGGTTGCGGGGAGGAGTCGCCGCGGAAGTGATCGGCGGCATCGCGTTGGGCTGCCTTGAAGCCGGCTGCGCGCTGATCGGCGGCGAGACGGCGGAAATGCCCGGCATGTACGCCGAAGGCGAGTATGACCTTGCAGGCTTCGCGGTCGGCGCGGTTGAGCGCGGCGATGTGCTGCCGCGCGCGTCGAAGGCGGGCGACATGCTGATTGGCCTCCCCTCTTCAGGCGCGCATTCGAACGGCTATTCTCTGATCCGCAAGATCGTGAAAGACGCCGGGATTTCCTTCCTCGACCGCGCGCCATTTGATGCGGCGCAAACGCTTGGCGAGGCGCTTTTGGCCCCGACGCGGATTTATGTGAAAACCGTGTTGCCGGTGCTGAAAGACCCTGGTGTGCGCGGCTTTGCGCATATCACCGGCGGCGGCCTTACCGACAACGTCCCGCGCGTCTTTGACGACAGCCTTCGCCCCCGGTTCGATGATAAGGCGCTTGCCTTACCGCCGCTGTTTGACTGGCTGCAGCGCGAAGGGGCGCTGACGCAAGACGAAATGCGCCGCACCTTCAATTGCGGCGTCGGCGCCGTCGTCGTCGCTGATAAGAGCGCCGCGCCGCGCGTCATCGAAGCGCTCGCAACGACCGGCGAAAGCCCGCGCCTCATCGGCGACGTCGTTAAGGCTTGAAGGCGATGGCGCGGCTAAAGGTCGGCGTCCTTATTTCCGGGCGCGGCTCCAATCTTCAAGCGCTCATCGATGCGGCCGCCGCGCCCGACTTCCCTGCTAGGATCGCGCTCGTTATCGCCAATGTCCCAGGCGCGGCGGGGCTCGATCGCGCCCGCGCCGCCGGCGTTCCCATTACGACAATCGACCACAGGAGTTTTGGCAAAGGCCCTGACGGCAAAGCCGGTTTTGAAGGTGCGCTTCAGTCAGCGCTTGAAGACGCCGGCGTCGGCCTCGTCTGCCTTGCCGGATTTATGCGCCTCCTCTCGCCGGATTTTGTCGCGCGCTGGCGGGGGCGGCTGATCAATATTCACCCTTCGCTGCTGCCCGCCTTCAAGGGGCTCGACGTGCACAGGGCGATGATCCGCGCCGGGGTCAAAATCGCCGGCTGCACGGTTCATTACGTCAGCGCCGAAATGGACGCGGGGCCGATCATCGGCCAGGCGGCGGTGCCGGTCCGCCCGGAGGATACGCCCGAATCGCTCGCCGCGCGCATCCTTGAAGAGGAGCACCGCCTCTATCCCGAATGCGTCCGCCGCATCGCGCTCGGTGAAGCCGCGATCGGCGCTGACGGCGTCGTCAGGCTTTCCGGCGCTGCAAGCGGCGCTCTTCTTAACCCGCCGATTTCGCGTTGAAGCGCTTCGTGAAGTCGCGCACGCGCGCTGCGTTGGCGCCGAGGTCCGAGCCGCCGACGCGCGACTTCGACCGCAGATCGACCAGCGTACCGCCGTCGCGCGGCGTCAGGCGAACGATGAAATCGTCCTTGAAGCCGAACCATGGCGAGGTCGAAACCGCTTCGATCCGCCAGCCGGCGCCCGATTGGTCGCCATCGGGTCCTTCCGCAAGGATTTCCATTTTCATCCCGGCGATGACCGCGCGCGCCCTTTCCCTTGCGGTTTCAAGGTCCGCGGCGACCATGATCGGCTGAATGTCCGGAAAGGCTTTGCGTTGCGCCTGCGCGACCGTGAGGCCGTCCGTAGACTGAGGAACGAGATCGGCGCCGCGATAATCGGCGGGATTTTTCCGCGCCAGCCCCGCCGCCGCGACGATGGCCGGCGGGTTGTCGAAGTCGGTCGTCACTTCATGAATGAAGGGGTTCGCCTCGAACGCCGCCTTCATCTTCAACGGAACCATCAGCGCGGCGCCCGCAAGCAGCGCGGAGACGACGGCGAAAGCGCCCGTGCGCCCATGCTTCGTCACAAACGCGCCGACGGCGCCGATGAGCGCAAGTCCCGCGGCGAGGAGGATCGGCGGAACCGGCAGGCCGGGGATCGTCTCGGGCGAGGCGACGGCGCGGATCAGCGACAGCCCGAAGCTCCAGTCCCAAAGGCCAAGGCGCGATCCGGGCCCCGCCAGCCCGATCGCTGCTGCGCACCCCAGCGCCATGAGGCCAAACAATCCGGCGATACGCGCGATCATGGAATACCCCTTGCAAAAGCACCCCATCCTATAACGCGCGCCCCGCGCGCGGCCAGTCCGGCCCGGTTGCAGGCAGGGGCATTCCTACCCATTTCAGGCGAAAGAAAAGGAGCCGCCATGTCGCGTCCCGTCACCGTGATCCTGAAACATAATCTTGGCGCCGCCGAAGCGGGCCGGCGCTTCCGCGAGGGGTTCGACCGCATCCGCCAGAGCCTTTCAGGCGGCATGATGTTCCGCTTCGAGGAACGCTGGACAAGCGAAGAAAACCTTCGCTTCACGGCGAAAGGCCTCGGCCAGACGATCGACGGCGCCGTCGATATCTT
>DNZB01000148.1:783-4887 GCA_003506635.1 Parvularcula sp. | reverse complement strand
CGGTTCTTCTCGACTTGCGCGAATTCAAGTTCAACCGGCGTCGCGCGACCGAAGATCGACACGGCGACCTTCACTCGCTGCTGGTCCTCATCGACGTCCTCAACAACGCCGGAGAACGTGGCGAACGGGCCGTCGGTGACGCGGACATTTTCGCCGATCTCAAAAGTGATGGTCGAACGCGGCCGCTCGATCGAATCGCTGACGACGCCGCGGATACGGTCAACCTCGCGCTGGCTGACCGGCATCGGTTTGTTTCCGGAGCCAAGAAAGCCGGTGACCTTCGGCGTGTCCTTGATGAGGTGATAGGTCTGGTCGTTGAGGACCATTTTGACGAGAACATAGCCCGGCAGGTAGCGCCGCTCCGAGAGGATCTTCCGGCCGCGGCGGACTTCCGTCACTTCCTCGGTCGGCACGAAAACTTCGTCGAAAAGCTCCGACATGCCCTTTTCGGACGCCGACTGCTTGATCGCGTCAGCGACCTTGTTTTCGAAATTCGAATAGGCGTGAACGATATACCACTTGTGTTCCATGGTGATGTTCCGTGTACTAATGAAATTCTCAGGCGCCCGAACCGCCGCAGGAAAGCTGCAAACCCGCGCAAACCGCGAAACGCAAGGTCTGATCGACTATAAGGAAGAAGATCGCCATCACGATCACCATGATGAAGACCATGACGGTCGAGACTTGCGTCTCCTTCCACGAGGTCCAGTTGACCTTCTCGATCCCCTCGACGCGCACCTGCTGAAGGAACTCCATCGGGCTGACGCGCTTTTTCTTCTTCACTTCCTCGGCTGCGCCTTCGATCGTTTCGGGCTTTTTGGGAGCCTTGCCGCCGGGAGATTTCTTGTCCGCCATGTCTTGCGCGCCGTCCTCTTCAGAAGGCAGGGGCTCTCGTGCGCCGATCCCGGCGCGCCCTGACTTCAGCTTGGATTGGAAGAAGGCGCTTAGGTAGACTTTTTCGGGCCGCGGTCAAGCAGGTTACTGGTTGAAGGGGGCGGTTTGCGGCGCGATCAATGCTTCAAGCGGCCTACAAACTCCTTGAAAAGCGGCCCCGCCGGCCCTATTTCGGACAGCCAATAGGGGTATAGCTCAGCTGGTAGAGCGACGGTCTCCAAAACCGTAGGCCGTGGGTTCGAGTCCCCCTGCCCCTGCCACTTTCCGGTCCGGCGTCCGCCGCCCGCCCGGCCTTGTGACCGGCGTCACAGGCGCAAACGCCGGGCGCGTTAGCTTCCGGTCCCGGTACGCTCGAAGGGCGGTGCGTTGGCGCATGACATAGAAACTGTTCGCCGTCTCCTGGCCGCTGCAACGCCGTTCAGCGCATTGCCGGCGGAGGAACGCGCCGCGCTTGCGCTCTCGCCGCGCGTGTCTCTCGCCCGCGACAAGGTTCTCTTTTCCGCGGGCGAAAACGCTGAGGCTGTTTACATCGTGTTGTCGGGCGAAATCGCGCTTGAGATCGAAGGCGCCGACGGCAAATGCTTTTGCGTGTCGTCAGTCAGATCGGGCGGCGTTTTCGGCGAACTCGCCGTTCTCGACGGCAAGCCGCGCTCGGTCGGGGCGCGAGCGGCGGCGGCGGCCTCGCTGCTTAGCGTCAAGGCTGCCTCGTTCATGGCGCTTCTGCGCGCACATCCGGACTTTTCGCTGGCGCTCCTCAAGGACCTCGCGGCGAAGGTCAGGTCGACGAACGGCCAGGTGTCTGGTCTGACATTTCAGTCGTTGCGCAGCCGCATCGCCGGCCTGATCGTATCACTCACCGGCGAAGGGGCCCTCGCCGACCCCGCGCTCGCCATTACGCAACACGAACTCGCGGGCCGTCTCGGCGCCTCGCGCGAGAAGGTGAACGGCCATCTGCGGGCTATGCAATCGGCGGGCGCGATCAAGCTCGCGCGCGGACATATCGCGATCTTGAACCGGACCGCGCTGCGGCGCTTCTCGGAAGCCGAAGGCGGTTAAGGTCTCGTCTCCTTTCCTCCCCGTTAACCATCCCCTGTTATCCCTCCCGCCGGGGGGCGCATTTCGGGGACTTAGCGCATGAAAAAGCAGCCGGACTCCCACGGCGAGCGGGCTCTTGCGGCCACGCGGACGGGCGCGCGCCTGATGGCGACGGCGCTGGCGGCCGGCGTCGGCGTCGTCACGGTGATCTTCGGGCTTTTTGCTTACAATTATGACGCGCGGGCGCGCGCGCTGCGATCCAACGAAATCGCCGCCCACATGCTCGCCGTCGCACGGACGACGGCGTGGGGCGTCGACGCCTGGCTAAGCGAGCGGCTCAACCTCGTCACTGGACTGAGCGGCGATCTGTCCCAGTCGCTCGCCGGCGGGGAGATCACCGATCTATTGCAAGCGCGCGCTTATCAGGACCGCTTCATCTGGACTTATTTCGGCGAAACAAACGGACGCTATCACATCTGGCCGCTCGACGACGCTCTGCCGTCCGATTACGACCCGCGCACACGGCCGTGGTATCTTGCAGCGCTCGCCAATGGCGGGCCGACGCTGACAGAGCCCTATCTGGACATCGCGACGAATGTGGAGACAATCACCGCCTCGGCGCCGGTCTATCGCGACGGGGTTCTCGCGGGCGTCGCGGGCGCCGACTTTTCGACCGAAGAATTGAACGCCGTTCTCGCCGAAACGAAGATAGGCGGGCTTGGCTATGTGTTTCTCACGTCAAGCGACGGCCGGATTCTATCGCACCCCGACGCTTCAATCACCGGCAAGACCTTGGCCGAAATCTTCGACGGGGGCGCGCCGCAAATCTCCGAAGACGTCCAAAAAGCGCGCCTGGCGGGGCGCGGAAAATTCATCGCCTTTGTGCCTGCGAGC
Organism: Parvularcula sp.; assembly: GCA_003506635.1. GTDB lineage: Bacteria > Pseudomonadota > Alphaproteobacteria > Caulobacterales > Parvularculaceae > Amphiplicatus. Next base: position 2,064 of record DNZB01000148.1, on the reverse strand, counting down.
GCAAACGCGGCGATCGACTGGCGCCTAGCCGTCGTCGTCGATCACGAAAAGGCTTTCGCCGGACTCGGCGAATTCCGCCGCTCAGTGACCCTCGCGGCGTTAGCTGCGATAGCGCTCATCATCAGCGTTCTAGGTTTCGTCATTCACCGCATTCTGGTGCGTCCGCTGATGCGCGCCCGAATGGAGGCTGACGCGGCGAACGCGGCGAAATCCGAGTTTCTGGCGTCGATGAGCCACGAGATTCGGACGCCGATGAACGGCGTTCTCGGCATGGCGGAGGTGCTGCTCAACACCGGCCTCAACCAGCGCCAGCGCGAGCTCGCCTCGATCATCGTATCGTCTGGATCTGCGCTGATGACCGTCATCAACGACATTCTCGACTTTTCGAAGATGGAGGCCGGAAGGCTGACGCTCAGCCCGCGGCCGTTCAATCTCCGGCAGATGGTCTATGAAGTCGCGACATTGATGCAGGCGCGCGCGCTTGAAAAGGATCTTGAGCTGATCGTGCGTTATGCGCCGAACCTTCCCGAAGGCGTCGTCGCGGACGAGGCGCGGCTGCGCCAGTTGCTCGGAAACCTGATCGGCAATGCCGTCAAGTTCACCGACAACGGCTACATCATGATCAACGTCGGCGGCGCCCGCGATGGGGATCGAGTCGAGTTCACCTTTAGCGTTTCTGACACCGGAATCGGCATCCCGAAGGCCGATATCCCGCGGATGTTTGAAAAATTCGAGCAGGCTGACGGATCGAACACCCGCCGCTTCGGCGGCACCGGCCTCGGCCTTGCCATCTGCAAGAACCTTGTCAGCGTCATGGGCGGCGACATCGGGGCGGACAGCGAAGTCGGCAAGGGTTCACGGTTCTGGTTCCGCCTCTCGCTGCCGGTCGACGACCGCATCAAGTCGATGCCGCGGTTGACGAGCGCGACTTTCGACGGCGTTCGCATGCTTGCTGTCGACGACAACCCTGTGAACCGGCGCGTCATCGAGGAACTCGCCGAGGGCTGGGGCTTGCGCGCGAGCGTCGTCAGCGACGGCAAGGCGGCATTTGAGGCGCTCGAAAACTCCGTCAACGAGAGCGACCGCTATCACTTCATCCTGATGGATTTTCAGATGCCGGATGAAGACGGCGCGAACCTTACGGCGCGCATTCAGGCGGATACGCGTTTTGAGACGATCCCGGTCATCCTGTTATCGTCCGTTGACAGTGCGCAAAACGACAGGGCGGCGGCCGGCGCGCGTTTCGTGACCTCGATTTCAAAGCCCGTCCGCCCTTCCCAG